>JBLHZH010000041.1:0-10972 GCA_047629695.1 Rhodoferax sp. | reverse complement strand
ATCCGGCCAGCACGGTTACCAGGTCATGCTTGATGAAGCGCCCTATGGCCGCGGCGACGCTTACGTGTTTGGCGTCGATGGTGACCCCGCCACCTTGTGTTACGTGATCGCCGGTGTCAAAAACGTCGCCCAACTCGACCAGGCGCCAGGCAAAGGCCGGGCCGCCCACATCCACGAAGGTGCACGCGGCAGCAACGGCGGCGTGGTAGCCAATCTCGCCTGGCCACAAGACGGCCAGGCTGCCGATTGCCTAACCGAAGGCAAAGGTGGGAAATTTCCGACCAGCGAAGCCAGCATCGTTCAGCGCATTTTGAAAAATCTGTCAAACTTCTACATCAACATGCACAACACTGCCTACCCGGCCGGTGCCATCCGTGGGCAACTGCGCGGTCACTGACCAACCACGCGGGTGACCGCAAGCAGCCCGGATCCACGACTCGGCTGTACCAAACCATAGCCGAGCACTTCGAGACTTGGCTGGAGCTCGCCAGCGCGGGCCAGTTCGACGGCCAGGGTGACCACCACACCCCCAAGCCCTACGTCCGCCAGGCCTTTCGCAAGTATCTGGAATGCGGCATCTTTGCGCACGGCTTTGCCCGGGCCTGGTGCGATGACTGCGGGCACGACTACTTGGTGGCCTATTTCTGCAAAGGTCGTGGCGTGTGCCTCTTGTGTAATAGGCGGCGCATGGTGGAGACGGCGGCACACCTCTGCGGTCATGTTTTTCAGCGCCTGCCAGTGCGCCAGTGGGCGCTCTCCGCCCCGAAGCGGCTGCGCTACTTGATGCGATTCAGAGTAAACCTGCCACACGGGCGGGAAATGCAGGGTTTGCTCGGGGTTCGAAGCCTATTGCTGAGGTCTATACTGCGGCTCGTGCGGTTGAATGGCTTATCCGTCGACCTTGCTTTGCTCCGAGCATCACATCGCTGTATATCAACTCATCATCATCGGGCGCCCAGCCCCTCATCACGGCGGAGGGCATACTGCCTGTGGGCGGTTCTGATCTCTCGCATCGACGAGGCCTTTCCGCTGTTGAGCCTGGTGTGCGTTGGGCAGATGCGCATGATCGCTGTATTCCCGAGGGTGCGCAGATCAGGCGCATTTTGGAGCACATCGCCACCGCTGCGGGGTAGGCGGCGTCCGCGAAAGGGCCCCGCAGTTTTCCGGCCAAGGGCTTGATCAATCCAGTGATGCGGTGGTTCAAGCTTAGACACCAGGGGTGTTTGGACATGCTCAACCCATGCCATACTTCGTCTCATGCCGTTTAATTTCTTATCCGTGGACCTTTTGTTGGCATCCACCGGCGAAGGCATCTATGGGGTAGACCTGGACGGCCAGTGCGTGTTCATCAACCCGGCTGGCGCACGCCTGATCGGCTACGAACCCCATGAAGTGCTTGGCCGCAACATGCACGAGCTGACGCACCATGCCCGGTCCGACGGCTCGGCCTACCCTGAAGTCGAGTGCCCGATATTTAATGCTTTTCGCCATAGCCTGCCCTGCCGCATCGAAAGTGAGGTGTTCTGGCGTCGCGATGGCACGTCGTTTCCGGTGGAGTATTCGAGCCACTCCATCGTGCAGACTGGTCGAGTCTTGGGGGCGGTGGTGACCTTTGTGGACATCACCGAGCGGCGACGCGCGGCTGACGCCTTGCAGCGTGCCAAGGACGGCCTGGAAGCCAGCGTGCGTGAACGTACACTGGCGCTGGAAACCGCCTTGCAGCGCGTGCGCGAGCTGGCCGCTTGGTCGGACAAGGTGCGCGAAGAGGAGCGTACCCGCATCGCGCGCGAGGTGCATGACGAGCTTGGCAGCCTGCTGGTGGCTCTCAAGATGGACGTGAACTGGATGGACAAGCGCTTGGCCGAGCAGCCGCAGCGCTCGCCCGAGGCGGCGGCTGATATCCGCGAGCGCATGCGCTTTAAGTGCCAGAGCATGAGCCGCATGATCGAGACGGCGGTGGACAACGTGGGCCGCATCATCACCGACCTGCGCCCCAGCATTCTTGACCACCAGGGGCTGTGGGCAGCCTTGGAGTGGCAAGCCCAGGAATTTGTCCAGTCGGCCGAGCTGGAGCTTGATTGGCAGTTGGCGGTGGACGAGGTGCTGAATGGGGCGCTGGAGGTGCCTGAGCCGCTGGCCATGGCGGTGTTCCGCATCTTTCAGGAGATGCTGAGCAATGTTGGCCGCCATGCCCGCGCCCATCGGCTGCAAGTGCACATTGCGGTGCAACGGGGCCTGCTGACGCTGGCAGTTCAGGACGACGGCCAAGGCGCGCACCCGCAAGCCTTCGAGGCGGCCGACGCCTACGGGGTGATGGGCATGCGCGAGCGTGCGGGGCACTTCGGCGGCCACATCGACATCACCAGCGCGCCGGGCGCGGGCACGCGCATGTGCCTTTCGGTGGCGATCCCAATGGAGCCCTCCCCATGACCGCAAGCGAACCTGGCGTCATGTCCGGCGCCATCCGCGTGCTGATCGGCGATGACCACCGCATCGTGCGCGAGGGCCTGAAGCAAGTGCTGGCCGACGCGCCCGATGTGGTCGTGGTGGCCGAGGCGCCCACCGGCCCCGAGGTGCTGGCGCAGGTGGCGGCCCTGCTGGCGCCCGACGGGGCAGGTCTGTGCCTGGTGTTGCTCGACATTGCGCTGCCCGGCATCGATGGGCTCGACGTGTTGCAAACCCTCAAGCGCGAACACCCGCGGCTCCCGGTGCTCATGCTCAGCACCTACCCCGAGAAACAGTATGCGGTGCGCTGCATCCGCCTGGGCGCCAGCGGCTACCTGAACAAGAGTGCCGACCCTGACGCCATGCTGGCCGCAGTGCGCAAGGTGGCGGGCGGTGGCGTTTATCTGACCGAAGCCACCGCCGAGGCCTTGGCCATCGCGGTTGGCCAGGCCAGGGCGCAGGCCGGGCCGGAAGCGCTGTCGCACCGCGAGCATCAGGTCTACCGCCTGCTCTCTCAGGGGCATAGCGTGACCCAAATCGGTGCGCGATTGGGTCTGGCGTCCAATACGGTGAGCACTTATCGTGCACGCATCCTGGAAAAGACCGGCACCAAGAACGATGTGGAGCTCGCGCTGTATGCCGAGCGTCAACTGCGTGCAGACGTCCCGCGACCGACCTGAGCGCTGCCCGCCCCGCTTTTTGTAGGGCCAGCCCTACAGCAGGTCGTGATTGCTGCTGCGAAATACGGCGATAAGCGGCAATAGGCCGCGCAAGTCACCAAGTTGGCCCAGCGCTTGCAAAGCACTCTTGTCTTTAACTCAAGAGGTGCGCCATGTCTGAATTCTTCGATCCCTACAACGCCGACCGTCCGCTCATGATGAAGTGCAGCTGCGGGCGCGATCACACCGTGGCTGAGCATCAGGCTGAACAGACCGGCGCGGCGCAGGCTACCCGCACACTGCGCGAGCGCAGCGAAACAGCCGAGTTCGAGGCCTACAGCAACGAGTTCATCGAGGCCACGCTGATGAAAGCCTTGTTCCCGCAGGACGAAGTGCGCCGGCGTTTTCTGCGCGCAGTGGGCAAGGGCACGGCGATAGCCGCGATCTCCAGCCTGCTGCCCGTGGCCAGTCTGCAGGCCATGGCCCAGGACAACAAGGGTTCGCTGGAAAAGACCAAGCTCAAGATCGGGTTCATCCCGATCACTTGCGCCACGCCACTCATCATGGCCAAGCCGCTCGGGTTTTACGACAAGCAAGGCCTCGACGTTGAAGTGATCAAGACGGCCGGCTGGGCGTTGATCCGCGACAAAATGATTAATAAGGAATACGACGCCACGCACTTTCTCTCTCCCATGCCGCTGGCGATCTCGATGGGCGCGGGCTCCAACGCAGTGCCCATGAACGTGGCTACGATCCAGAATACCAACGGTCAGGCGATCACGCTGCACAACAAGCACAAGGACAAGCGCGATCCCAAGCAGTGGAAAGGCTTCAAGTTTGGTGTGCCGTTTGAGTTTTCAATGCACAACTTCTTGTTGCGCTACTACCTCGCCGAGGCGGGCATCAACCCGGACACCGACGTGCAGATCCGGGTCGTTCCGCCGCCTGAAATGGTGGCCAACTTGCGCGCCGGCAACATTGATGGTTACCTCGGACCAGACCCATTCAACCAGCGCGCGGTGTACGACGAGATTGGTTTCTTGCACATCTTGACCAAAGACCTGTGGAGCGGTCACCCTTGTTGCGCCTTTGGCACCAGCACCGAGTTCATTCAGCAAAACCCCAACACCTTCGCGGCCTTGTACCGCGCTGTGCTGACCGCCGCCGCCATGGCGCGCCAGGCCAAGAACCGAGAGTTGATCGCCAAGGTAATTTCGCCCCAGGCCTACCTGAACCAACCTGAGACGGTTGTGGCACAGGTGCTGACCGGCCGCTTCGCGGATGGTCTGGGCAATGTTCTGACCGTTCCCGATCGCGCCGACTTCGACCCGATGCCCTGGCAGAGCATGGCGGTGTGGATGCTCACGCAGATGCAGCGCTGGGGTTATGTCAAGGGCGAGGTGAACTACAACCAGATTGCCGAGAAGGTGTTTCTGATCACCGATGCGCGCAAGCACATGAAGGACCTGGGCATGCCGTTCCAGGCGGGGTCTGGCTACACCAAGTACACCATCATGGGCAAGGAGTTTGATCCGGCCAAGGCAGCGGCCTATGCCAAGAGCTTTGCGATCAGCAAGGCATGAAACACCACCACCGCGCCTCGAGCGCGCCCCTCATTGAGGCGATGCCTGTGTCCCGGCGAAGCCGGTCCCATCGCATTGCTAGGTTGAGGCAGTTCGGGCCGGACGAGCCCTACTTCTTCGTTGTCGAATGCACATTCAGCGCAAGAGAGGTTGCCCCATGAAAACACTCAATCTCAATTTGCGCGCCGGGTTGGTGTCCGCCATCCTGTTCGTGCTGTTCATCGGGACTTGGCAGCTCGCAACTGACGCCCCATCGGTGGGCGGCTCAAGCGCCGGGATGACGACTGAGGAGATCGAATACGCCAAGCTGCTGGGCAAGGACCCAGGCGCCGAAAAAACCACCGGTTTCCCCCAGCCGCTGGAAGTGGCCAAGGCGAGCTGGGGCCATCTGGCGGATCCGTTCTACGACAAAGGCCCGAACGACAAGGGCGTCGGCATCCAGCTCGGGCATTCTCTGGCGCGCGTGGCGGCGGGCTTTCTGCTGGCCATGGCAGTGGCCATCCCGTTGGGTTTCTTGATCGGCATGTCGCCGCTCCTGCACAAGGCGTTTGATCCGTTTATCCAGGTCTTGAAGCCCATCAGCCCCTTGGCCTGGATGCCCCTGGCGTTGTACACGCTCAAGGACTCCAACGTGAGCGGCGTGTTCGTGATCTTCATCTGCTCGATCTGGCCGATGATGATCAACACCGCTTTTGGGGTCGCCTCGGTCAAGCGTGAGTGGCTTAATGTGGCCAGTACGCTGGAGGTGAGTCCAATGCGCAAGGCCTTGCAGGTGATTCTGCCTGCGGCGGCACCCACGATCCTCACTGGCATGCGCATCAGCATGGGCATTGCCTGGCTGGTAATCGTCGCGGCCGAAATGCTGGTCGGCGGTACCGGCATCGGCTATTTCGTCTGGAACGAGTGGAACAACCTCTCGCTCACCAACGTGATTTTTGCGGTGCTGGTGATTGGCGTGGTCGGCATGCTGCTGGACCTCATGTTTGCCCAATTGCAAAAGGCGGTGACCTATGTGGAGTGAATCCAGCGATCGACATATCGCCCCCCTGACATCCCCGCGTCCCGTCGCAACCACCCAGGTCAATGCCATGTCCGGTTTTCTGAAGGTCGAGAAGCTGGCCAAGGCCTACCAAGCCGACAAGCCGGTGTTTGCCGATGTCTCGTTCACCATCGACAAGGGTGAGTTCGTCTGCATCATCGGCCACAGCGGTTGCGGCAAGACCACCGTCCTGAACGTGCTCGCCGGCCTCGACACCGCCAGCAGCGGCCACTGTTTCATGGACGGCCGCGAAATCGCTGGCCCCAGCCTGGAGCGCGGCGTGGTGTTTCAAAGCCACGCTCTCATGCCCTGGTTGACGGTGCGGCAAAACATCGGCTTTGCGGTGAAGTCGCGCTGGCCGGAGTGGCGCAAGTCGCAGATCGCTGAGCAAGTGGAGAAGTACGTGTCCATGGTGGGTTTAGCGTCTGCCATTGAGAAAAAACCCAGTCAGCTCTCGGGCGGCATGAAGCAGCGCGTGGGCATTGCGCGCGCGTTTGCGATTCAGCCAAAGATGCTGTTGCTTGACGAGCCTTTTGGTGCGCTGGACGCGCTCACACGCGGCAGCATTCAGGAAGAGCTGATGAGCATCGTGCGCCAGACACAGCAAACCGTTTTCATGATCACGCACGACGTGGATGAAGCCATTTTGCTGGCCGACCGAATTCTGCTCATGACCAACGGCCAGGAACTGCCCGGCGGCTACGTCCCCGGTGGCATGGCCGAGGTGGTGGTCAATCCACTACCGCGCAACCGCACGCGGGCGCAGTTGCACCATCTCGACGGCTATTACGAACTACGCAATCACATCGTGGACTTTCTTGTGTCACGTGCGAAAGCTCACTAACCCTGCTGCCGCGCTGCACCCGACCCCCAAAGGGCGGCGCTGGCCGACTGCAAAGCCGGTCCCGCGCCGTCCTGGATTGGCATCCCTTCGCTCCAGTGGGTGGTCTATTGATTCAGTTTTCTTTTTCTACTCATCAACAACGAGGCAACACCATGACCCGACTCTCCGTCACTGAAAAAATTATCTCCACCAAAGTGTCAAAGGGCCTGCAATGGGCCGATGTGGCCAAGAAGGTGGGCCAGTCCAAGGAGTGGACCACAGCCCTGTGCCTGGGCCAGATGACCGCCACACCTGTCCAGGCCGAGGTGCTGGGCAATATCTTTGGTCTCTCCGTCGAAGAGCAAAAGTGGCTGCAGGTTGTGCCCTACAAGGGATCGATGCCCACCGCGGTGCCCACCGATCCATTGATCTACCGCTTCTATGAATTGATCAGTGTCTATGGCACCACCTTCAAGGAACTCATCCACGAAGAGTTTGGCGACGGCATCATGAGCGCCATTGACTTCAAGATGGACATGAAACGCCAAGCCGACCCGAATGGTGACCGGGTGAACATCGTCATGTCGGGCAAGTTTCTGCCGTACAAGCAGTATTGATAGCTGATGCCCCCCGCGCCGCCAGCATCGCCACCCTATCGAGCTGGCGATGCTGGCAGCCCGGCAAAGCCGGGTACGGCCGCATCCTCGGTCACAGCACCACGCGCCGTATCTGTCCTGTTGGCGCGACCCCCTCGCTGGCTTGAACACCTGCGCATCATTGAAAGTTGAGTGACACATGGAACCTCGCCCACCGCTTGCGCCTTTCACGGCCGAGACTGCCGTGCAGAAAGTGCGCATGGCCGAAGACGCATGGAATTCGCGCGATCCTGACCGTGTGGTGAAGGTCTACACCGAAGACACGCGCTGGCGCAACCGGTCAGAGTTCCCGGTCGGTCGCGAGCAAGTGCATGCTTTTCTGGTGCGCAAATGGTCCAAGGAGATGGACTACCGGCTCATCAAGGAACTCTGGGCCTGCGCTGACAACCGCATCGCCGTGCGCTTCATGTACGAATGGCACGACGGCACGGGCCAGTGGTACCGCTCCCACGGCAACGAAAATTGGCAGTTCAACGCCCAGGGTTACATGGAGCAGCGCCACGCCAGCATCAACGACCAGCCCATTGCTGGTAGCGAGCGCCTGTTCCACTGGCCGCTCGGCATCCGACCAGCCGACCAGCCAGGCCTGAGCGAGCGGGGGCTCTGAACCGGGAGCGCCCCCGAAGCCGATAACCGGTTGACCCAGCACCGCAATCCACCCCTGCTTGGAGTCCGTCAGCAGTCTCGACTTAACGGGGCATTTTTTACCTGTTGCTGTCAATTGACCCGCCCCGGCAGGGCAAAGGCTTTTGGTGGCAGGGTTAAGTGCCATTTATGACCCGAGATTTCGTCCAATATACGAAGTCTGATATTGATAAGATAGCGGACTGAGCAGCTCCGCCAGATCACCTTCTGTGAAAAGCGGCTGTTTGCACCCGGTAGATCCACTGTAAATGCTCTCGCCCAAGGCCGCTTTGCGTTCTTGCAGGGCCAGGATGCGTTCTTCAATCGTGCCTTGGGCCACGAGTTTGACCAGATAGCTGGCGTTTTGACATATTCAGGCTGCTTCCAACTGGCGTTTAGCGGCCCGTTTCGGACGCTTGATTTGAAGTGCCTTGGGCTTGGAGACTCTGACCGTTGGACTCATGCCAGCCGTGGCGGCCATGTCAATCAAGGTATCGAGTGAAAACAGGTTTATTTTCCCGCGCATCAGGTCGGACATACGGGGTTGAGTCACACCAAACAAGGCAGCCGCATCGCCCTGAGTCATGCCACACTCACGAATGACCTCGGTCAAACATATCATGAGTTCAGAGCGGGCTCGCATGCTGGCAGCCTGTTGCGGGGTGTCTTCGATGGCATCCCATACGCTGGCAAATCGTTGCTTGTCGGTCATTTTGAAATCTCCTTCACCAGTTCTTTGAATCGCTTGCGTGCAAGCTCAATATCCCGCTGTGCTGTTTGTTGGGTCTTCTTCTGAAAACAGTGCAGCACATAGACGGCATCTTCAAATTTGGCTACGTACACCACCCGGAAAGTCCCGGCCTCATCCCATATTCGCAACTCCATCACACCAGCGCCGATGGTCAACATGGTTTGACATCGTCAGGTGCCAGTCCGTTTTGAACCCGGTCAATCTGATACCCGGCATCACGCATTGCTGTTTGCGGGAAGTCCCTCAAATCATCAAGTGCCGTGCCTCAAAACACTACGGTTTTCATGTTGGAATGATATATATATTTGTATACCTATGCAAAATTGCATTCATTGCAAGTCAAGTAGCCACCACGCGCAGTTTGCCCGGCTCTGCTTTCGCGTCGAATGTCACCCCGGCCTGCTCCAGAATCCACGCTTCAATCTTTTTATGGTGAACGCGCAGCAGGTCCAGCGGGCGCACCGTGTAGTGCTTTTCAGCAGTCGCGCTTGGCTTGTGTCCCATCAATTGCGCCACCACCCCTGCGGGTATCTCCAACCACTCAGTCAGCGACTTAAACGAACGGCGCAACCCATGAATACTCAGGTCGTCAATACCGGCGACAACACAGGCATCGTTGTGCGGGTTACGCGGGATGACCAAAGTTCCTCCGGCAGACACCGTGCTCGAAAAAACAAATTCATTGCGGCGAGGCAGTGTTGACAGTCATTGCGAGACATACGGTGTGAAGGGAATCACGCGGGTGCCCACTACCTTGTCGCGAATGGTCATCCCCCGCCATTTCGTGTTTATGTCATCCCAACGCAGCCCCAGCACCTCCCCTGCCCTTGCACCCGTCAGCAGCAAGGTTTGCAGGTAGGCAGCGATAACAGGATTTTGAAGCTGACGCACAGCGTCAAGCCACGCGAACAACTGCTCCTTCAGCAGAGCATCTTGTTTTACGGTGGGTTTGCCCAATGCTTCGCGCGTTTTTTTGTCTTGACGGGGTTGCGCTCAGACACCAGCGCGGAGTACTTGGGCTGTTCAGCGCACCAGCCTAAAAACGCTTTCAGGTATCGCCATGCTAACCGGGCCGCTGATGGGCGGGTCTTTGCTTCGTTGTCTGCCCATACCTCGATGACTGGCGGGGTCAGGTCACGCAGTGGCATCGCCATCAATGCGTGCAGTATTCCCGGTGCAGTCACGCCACGGCCACGGGTTCCGCGCTTGGTTTTGACTCCACCGGCATTCACCATTGAAACGTGTTCGCTGTAATGGCGCTCACCCCGATGCTTTTGCCGTGCTGAGAGATAGATGGCCCAAACCTCGCCCACGGTTGCGGTCTGAACGGCAGTGGCGGACTTTTTGGCAGCTTGCTCGGCCAGTTGCTGGCGTTCAAGTTCACGGGGGTCGTCGCCATCGCTTCGCACCACAACGGCAAGCCGGCGGGCTTCTGTTCTGGCTAATTCAATGTCCCACACCCTCACATCCCCGATGGTGCGGCGAATGGTTTGCCTGTTTAGCTTCGCCTCATAGACGTACGCTTTTAAGCCACTGGGATTCTTTGCACTGGGGGCGGTTGCACGAACGCGTAAGCCTGGGCTTTGGTGTCACGCATAAACACTTGAGTTTTTCCCGGCGGGCAGGTCTGGCGCTCGATTAACCCGGCGGTTAGGTCTTTTGCTTCGCCTAGGTCTGGCGCGTCTATTTTCTTTGGTCTTGCCATTGCCTGACCTTTCCATGTAGCCACTTTTACCCAATTTAGGCGAATATCAACGAATACTCAAGCTGTTTACCCATCCAGCTATAAATCTATAAGCTGTTGATTTATATGGATTTTAGCAGCGAGAACGAATACAGACAAACACCCGATTCTTCCGACTCGAAATCAGGCGTACCGTAAGGTACCGTGGGTTCGAATCCCACCTTCTTCTCCAATAAGCATAATGGCTTGCTGCTATTAATTTTGCATCAAGCCTTTTTTGTTTTTATTGATTTCAGAGTGTTTAGCTGTCGCGTCCCGTGTGCTCATGTCCCTGCCCGCAGCTTGCCACTGTTCAAAGCTCGCCAGTTGATGCGCGACGTGATTGAGGCACGGCAAGGAGAGAAGACGTCATGAGCCAAATCCATCCCTGTGCCCGAACCACCCCTCGCACACGCGCTGAGATCAAGGCCTCGCCCACTGGCGTCGTAGCGTTGGTTGGCATGTACAACATCACGACGGCCACTGCTCGCAAGTGCAAAGAGCGTGAAGACTCAGAGGATCGCTTCCACCGCCCGCACACCTTGAAGACGACGCTCAGTCCAGCTCAGGAGCAACTTGTTGTCGAGCTTCGGCGCCTGGTTTTGCTGCCCCTGGACGACCTGCTGGCCATCACCCGGGAGTTCATCAATGCGGCTGTTTCCAGGTCGG
>JBLHZH010000040.1:0-11013 GCA_047629695.1 Rhodoferax sp. | reverse complement strand
ACAACGACACCCTGGCACGCCTAGAAGATGACAAATTTGCCATTTTTGACTGACGTAGTACAGCTTGGCGTCGCCAGCAAACGCCTGACCGCCTTGAAGGCGGTGTACCACCTGCAAAACCAGGACCTCTACTCAAGCGCCAGCCTCGGGCTCGCCTTTTACGCCGACGATGCACTGGACGGCGACACCCTGCTGCGCTACGCCGATATGACCATGTACCAGGCCAAATAGACCGGACGCGGCGGCTATGCCTGCTACGCGCAAGAAATAAGCCAATGGTCGCAAGACGATATGCGCATGCCGACGCGCTTCAAGGCGGCCATTATTCAATGGGCTACTGACACTGCATTACCAGCCACAGGTAGATGTCAAAACGGATGCACGGGTCGGGGCAGAAGCCTTGCTGCGCTGGGACGACCCGATGCTGGACAGGGTGCAAACTTCGCCGTTAATAACGCTGGCCGAGGTCACCGGTCTGATTCTGCCTACCGGCTACTCGTCACTGGCTTACCGCAAGGCGTTGCCGGTACGCAAGCTCAAGAGTGACTAGAGCTTTATGCAGGGCATACCCCATGACAGCAATGATGTGGCCATATTCAAGTCCACCATTGCCTTGACCCACAGCCTAGGGCCAACACTGGTAGCCGAGGGGGCTGAAACCGAGGCGCAATTGGCGTTTCTGCGTGAAAACAACGGCGGGGCCTACCAAGGCTGGCGGTTTGCCAAAGCGCTGACGGTCAAGGCGATGACGGCCCTGCTACCGCAAGCGGCACCAGCACGGGATTGAGTCCGATCTCAAGTCAGGCAGCCCGCCGACCCCGTGATCCGGGCATAGATCATTGCGGCACACAGGCGGCGTAGTGTCTGGACAAACGGATTGGCATTCAAATACGAAACTTCACCAAAGTAGATGGGCACTTTGGGCAAGACCCCGGCCAGATCCACGTAAACCAGCCGGGCATCGCTCGCATCAAGACACCAGCTGGGAATAATGGCAAAGCCCAGCCCGGCCTCAACACAACGCTTGACGCTGGAGCTGCCCGAGGTGGAGATGAAGATTCGCGGCTCTTGTTCGTTCAGGCATAAAAAATCAAGTGCAACGTTGCGCAGCTTTTGACCCGGCTCATAGGTAATCAGGGGTCGCTCAAAAGCCCACTGCGCAATGTCTTTGGGCGCCGGTGGCGGGCCCCAGTCGCTTGGATAAATCAGCGCTAGGTTGGAAGTGCAGATCAGATGCTGCGCCACCACCGTGTCGCCAAAATAGCGGTCGCTCACGCACACATCCAAACTGCCGTCCTTCAGCAGGTCGGCCAGCACGGTGTCACGCTCGTAGGCCAGAATCTCCACCTCGGGGTGGATTTCGTGAAAGGCCTGCAGAATTTCAGGCAACAGGTAGAAGAAAAACGCCTGTGGCAGGCCCAGCCTGAGAATCGGACGCTCCTTGTCAAGAATCACGTTCAGGCGTGCCAGCATGGGCTCAATCTCCGGCTGCAACAGTTTATACAAGCTACTGCCCCGCGGGGTTAGGGTGATGGCCTTGCCACCTTGGTCAGACTTGACCAACTGCTCGCCAATTAACTGCTCCATACGGCGCACATGGTTGGCGGCCGACTGGTAAGACATATTAAGCTTGCGGGCTGCTGCCGAATAAGAGCCGTCCTGAGCCACCGCAAAGAAGGTCTGGATCAAGGTAAGACTGACGTTTTGCATAAATTTTTTCCGCAATAGCCGCGTTGCGCGATGACTTTCACGAAGGGCGTGCCTGTCAGGAGGTCCACGGGCCGGTTTCAAAAAAACCAACAAGTGGCGCAAAGTCATTTGTATCGACCAGATTATGTGTCACAGAGTAATCTCCGCAATGTGAGTCATTCCTTGTTCTGAAACCTTGAAGAGTCCCTACCGTGCGTCGCAACCTCCCCCATGTTCTCGTGATCGGCGCCGGCATCATCGGCGCTGCAACTGCTTTTTACCTGCGCCGTGCAGGTGTCAGGGTGACCGTACTTGAAGCCGACACCCCGTCAGCGGGGGCCACCGGCGCCTCTGACGGCGCGGTCTCGGTTGCCAGCAAAAGGCCCGGTACGATGATGCGCCTGGCACGTGCATCCCGCGACATGTACCAGTTGCTGGCGGGTGAGGGGGTCTTGACTGGCGTTTTCCACACCCGTCCAACCTATCTGTTTGCCCGCACGCCCGAAGAAGTGGCGGTGATTGAAGACCAGGGTCACGACCTCGCCAGCGAAGGGGAGGACGTATTGTCACTGAGCCGCAATGACCTGCTACGCCGCATCCCCGGCCTGGGTAGCGCCGTGCTGACAGGGCTTAAAGTGCCGCATGACGGGCATGCGATTGGCTACCAGGTAGTGAATCAGCTATTCGCCCATGCCCAAGTGGAGCCACGGCGCCAGACTCCGGTCAAAAAACTGATCATCGTCAACGGCCGCGTAACCGGTGTTCAGACCCACGATGAAGTAATTGCCGCCGATGTGGTGGTAATGGCCGCCGGTTTGGGCTCGGGCAGTCTGATCGGCCTAGAGAACATCCTGATTCCGCGCAAGGGCCAACTTATCGTCACCGACCGCGCCACCTTGGGCGGGCCGGCGATGCCAGGACCGCTGATGTCGGCCGGTTACCTCGCCGCCAAACGCTCAATCTCGCCGGTGCTATACGCCATCAACTTGGTGATTGACCCGTTACAAACTGGTCAATTTTTGATTGGCAGCAGCCATGAAGCAGGCGTCACCGACCGTCAAACCGATGCGCGTACGGTGTCGGCTATTTTGCGCGATGCGTTGGAAGTTTATCCGGCACTGGCTCGCCAGCGCGTGATTCGCACCTTCGCTGGCGTCCGCGCCACTACCCGCGATGGGCTGCCTGTTGTCGGCCGTCACCCCTCCATCGAAGGACTGATTGTGGCCACCGGTATGCAGGGGGACGGCATTTGCCTGGCGCCTTTAATCGGCGCAGCAACGGCCCGTTTTGCCTGCGATCTGGCGCCCGAGATTGATATCTCGGCACTCACGCCCAGCCGCTTTGCCCCCACCAAGCTCGCCGTGTGAAAACCCGTCTGCTCAACGTGCTGAACCCCTATTCCGGCACACTGGTTGGCAGCGTAATGGCGGCCAGTGCAGCAGAAGTGCAAGTCACTGTCGAGGCCGCCCAGTGCGCTTGGCGTGAGTTCCGGTGGTCTGCCCCCGGCGAGCGCCAAGCCTTACTGGAGGCGCTGGCGGATCAGGTCACCCACCGAGGCGAACCCCTGTCCCAACTGATTTCGGCCGAAACGGGCAAAACCTGGATCGAAGCGCGCCGCGAGGTGCAAGCGGCCCAGCAGTTGTTGCGCCTATACGGCGAGGCGGCCTTGACGCACCAGCGCGAGTTGCGTCCCGGCCTGCGGTATGCGCCGGTCGGCGTAGTCGCGGTCGTGACCCCGTTTTATGCCCCGCTAGAGGTGCTATGTCGCCAACTCGGCGCCGCGATTGCGGCAGGCAACGCGGTGGTCGTCAAGCCCTCTTCCAAGGCCCCACTGGCGGCAGCCTGGCTTGGCCAACTGGCCGCCAGCGCCGACTGGCCCGGCGGCTTGTTTTCGGTGCTGCAGGGGGCGGCAGATACGGCGGCCACGCTGGTCATCCACAACATTAATATTTTGAGCTTTACTGGCCGGATCAGCACCGGTCTGGCACTCAAGAACGCCTCGGGTCTGGTGCGCTGCCTCATGCTACTGGGCGGTCAAACCAGCCAGATCGTGATGCCAGACGCCAACCTTAACGACGCCACCACACAAGCACTAGCCGATAGTTTCGGGTCCGCCGGTCAGCGAGCGCCAACGCTCAAAAATCTCTACGTCCACCAGAACATATACGACGACCTGCTGGCATGTCTCAGCGCCCGCGCTACCCAACTGCGCCTAGGTGACCCGACCCAAGCCAGCACGACTATCGGACCAGTAATTGACGCCGCCGCGGCAGTAGCTTTCGAGTCGCGAATCAACCGTGCCTTGGCCGAGGGCGCCCGCTGTCTGGTGGGCGGCAAGCGGCACGGCACCCTGTGCCAGCCCACCTTGTTGGCTGCCGGGCCACAGGCACTGCGCCCCGACCCAAACGGTAACGCAGGACCCCTGCTTGTCATTCATGGTTTTGATGACCCGACCAGCCTCATCGAAACCCTGAACGTGACCCCCTGCGCCGGTACGCATCAAACCCGCCTTTTTACCCAGGATGCGGCGCTGGTGCAGCGCTTTGCGCGTGAGTTACAGGTTGAGCACCTGCTCGTCAATCAGGCAAAGGCACAGGAGAACTTGCCGGCCGCCCTGCAGGCCATGAGCCAGCTCAGAGAAGTAAGTTATTGAACTGGCGAATCGTGAAAGCGAGCAAAAAATGCCTTGGTAGCGTCCTGCTGCGGATGGTTGATGACCTCTTTGGCGGGGCCACTCTCAACCACCAGACCATCACGCATGAACACCACCTGGTCGGCTACGTCGCGGGCAAAAGATATCTCGTGCGTCACGATGATCATCGTCATGCCGCCTTTGGCGAGTTTCTGGATAACGGCCAGCACCTCGCCCACCAACTCCGGGTCAAGTGCCGACGTGGCCTCGTCAAACAGCATGACTTGCGGCTGCATCGCAAGAGCGCGTGCAATGGCTACCCGTTGTTTTTGCCCCCCTGACAGGCGGTCCGGATAGTCCTGCACCTTGTCAAGCAGGCCAACGTCGTTCAGCAGTTTTTCAGCCTGTCCTTTGGCCTGTACCTTCGGCGTGCGCAACACCGTCACCATGCCCTCCATAACGTTTTGCAGTACCGTCATGTGTGGAAACAAGTTGAAATGCTGGAACACCATGCCGGTGGTCGCCCGAAAGCGGGCCAAGGCGCGGTCACCGGGCAGGCGCGTCGCGCCACTGCCGTAACTCATGGCATGGCTACCGACCCGGATGCTCCCACCATCCGGGATGATCAGCAGGTTAATACAGCGCAGCAGCGTGGACTTGCCCGAACCGGACGGACCGATCAAGGCCACCACGGCCCCTTTGTCGACCCGCATGGAAACATCTTTGAGGACGACGTTGTCGCCAAAGCATTTGCGCAGTCCCGAGATTTCAATCATGGCATCCATTGGGCTAGTTTTTCCTTCAAAGGAATCTGAAAATGACAAAATGACGGGGCTTTGCAAAGAGGCACGATGTGGCAATCCAGGGCGTTCTGGGCTGCCGCGCTTCGCTCGCAGAGACGAAGACGGGGCCATGGACTGCCACGGCCTGCGGCCTCGCAGCGGCGAGATGTAACACAGGGACGTACTCAGGTGGCTGTACGGTTTAAGTTGCCACACGGTTTTCCAGCCGCTTCACCAAGCTGGTAATCGGCAGCAAAATGACAATGTACATCAAGGCAATGAGAGTGTAAGTTTCCAGCGGGCGGTAGGTTTCGTGCACCACCGCCTGGCCTTGGTAGACCAGGTCGGGCAGGGCAAGGATTGACACCAGCGAGGTGTTTTTGAGCTGCATAATGGACTGGTTCATGAGCGGTGGCGTCATGCGCCGCAGCGCCTGCGGCAGCACAATACGGCGCATGATCTGGAACCGGGTCATGCCCAGCGCCCGAGCTGCCTCGGTCTGACCAACATCAATCGAAATAATGCCACCCCGGATAATTTCCGAATAAAAAGCGCCACCATACAGCGAAAGTGCCAGCACCGCCGCCATCGCCGGCGACATCTCCAACCCCAGCAGCACCGGCAAAGCATAGTAGAACCAGATGATCAGCACCAGCACCGGCGTAGCGCGAAACAACTCAACATAGCCCTTCATGGGCAGACGAATCAATCGGGAGCCCGACAGCTGGCCCAAGCCAGATAGCAGACCCGCCAGCAACCCCAGCGCGATACACAACACGGTGTAGCCCAGCGTATAAAGGAGCCCGGAGAGAAACAGACTCCGGTAGTCCCACAGAAATTCAAAGCTCCACTGATACACACCCACGCCCTCAGAAGTTGACGATGACAGGAATATCCGCCCGCTTGAGGCCCATCAGTTTGTCCAGGTTCTTCAGCACCAGCGTGTTGACGGCATCTGTTTTGCGCAGCTCGCCGATCCAGTTGTTGACATAGTCCCGCCATTGGGTGCTGGACTCCTTGCGCAGCCCGGCGTTGGTGGTGGTGAACTTCACCGGCTCTGGCACGATGAGGTGACCGATCTGGGGGTTTTTCTTGATGATGCCGGCCGACACCGTGACCACCAGCAACTGCAGGTCAGCGCGCCCCATCTGCACCGCAATGGTGGCGTCATTGGACTTGGGAAAGCGCAGAATCTTCGGCTGGTCGTAAAGTTCGGTCACTAAGTTGTCATAAGATGAGCCGACGTCCACAGCAATCGTGACCTCGGGCTTGTTCAACTCGTCCCAGGTCTTGGGATTGAATTTTTTGTTGGCAATCAGGCTGTAGGCATTTTGGTACAGCGGGTCGGTGAACTCAATCACCTCACGGCGCTGCGGCGTCGGATTCAGACCAAAAAATATATCAATCTTGTTGGTCTGCAAATCCAGCACCGAGTTGCCCCAAGTGGTCTCAGTGATGTCCAGACGGACCCCCAACTGGCGCGCCAGATCAGTCCCAAAATCAATCATGATACCGCTCCACTCGCCACTGCTTGGGTGTTTTTGGTAGTTGGGAGGGGCTCCTGCCACTGCGCCCATGCGCAGCACCTTGGTGCGCGCAATACGGTCCCACACGGACTCAACGGCGTCCTGCGCCAGGGCGGGGCCGGCCCAACCGCTCGCCGTGGCAATAGCGGCCAGTGTGAGGGTGAAATGGCGTCGATTTTGAAAATTCATGATCATCTCCCAAAAGAGGCCCTCCCAGGGCCGGTCATAAAAACAGGATCTCAAATGCTCTTGTAAGCGGCCAGCGAGGCCACCGATACCGGACGCAGCGGCCAGCGCGGCTGACTGCTGCCCAGGTCGCCGGTCTCAAACGGCAACGGCGCCTGTGCCGCCATGGCCTGCACGGCGCGGGCGCAGAACCGCCCCTGGCACAGGCCCATACCGAAACGACCGACGAGACGTACCTCCCGCGTCGAAGAGGCCCCTTGCAGAGCCTCGAAATCTGCCCGGCGCAAACCTTCACATCGGCAGATAACCGTTTCCGACACCGGCACCATAGCCGGCGCCTGGCCCAGCACGGCCAACGCTTGCTGGGTGCGCCGCGCTGCGCCCAAGCGCGATTCAAACGACGCCGGCTTTGCTGAAAGATCCAAATGCTGTGCCACTTGATGAGCGGCACGGCGGCCATCGGTAAGCGCCCCTCCCGCCCCCAACACCTCCCGACAATCGCCGGCCCGAACCACATAAACATGGGCCAAGTCGCCTGCGGGTAGACCCCGGTTGTTGGAGGCAAGCCCATCATGCAATGCCAGGTGGCGAACTTGGTGCTGACGACTCACACCGTTGGCCAGTTGGCTGGTGACCCGCAGCCCCTGCGGGCCAGCCTCAATCGCGGTCACTGTGCTGCCAGTCTGGTAAGGCACACCAGCGCGCCACAGGCGCAGGGTGTAGCCGGCGGCTTCAGACACATTACCCCACGAACGCAGACTATTTACGGCCGACACGGCATGCCTGAAAGCCGCACGAAATGGCTGACTCCGCTCCAGTACCGCGACCGGCGGATTCCCCGCCGCCGTGAGCTGAGCTGCCAGTGCCAGTGGCAAAGGGCCATTACCCGCCAGCAAAATAGAACCAACCGGTGCCTGCCCGGTTTCCTTCAGTTGCACCTGCATGCCGCCGACGGTCGTCACACCGGGTAATTCCCAGCCAGGCCGAGGCAGAACAATTTCAAGCGCACCAAGCGCCAGCACCAACGCCTTCGGTCTCACACTGACGACGCGCCCGGCTGCGCGCTGGTCCAGCAAGAACCGGCCTTCCCCATCCACCCCAAGGTAAATCGTCTCGAACAGGGTGGTAATTTGAGGTCCGGCCTGCAGCAATCTTTGCGTCAGAAATTTCCAATTATTTGAGTGGCGACTCAGCACCTTCAACGGATTTTTTCCCGGCCCCGCATAGGCGCGGTGAATGGCACCGCCCAAGCGGTCGCGCTGCTCAGCCAGCAGCACGGTCAAGCCCAGCATGGCCAACTCGGTAGCCGCTGCCACACCGGCCGGTCCACCGCCAATCACCAGCACATCAGGCTCATACATGGTGGCGCACCTCGGACAACGGCGTGGCCGAACTCAACTGCAAACCCGCTTTAGCGGGCGTCAAACAGGCCTCAACCGGGCTTGCGCCGTTGACCGAAATTAGGCAAGCCTGGCAAGCCCCGACACCACAAAAGTAACGGGCACGTAGACCTCCGGTGGTCAGACCAAAATCTTCGACATCAGCACGACGCAGGGCCGCAGCAATTGTTTCACCTGGGTGAAACGACACCAGGCCACCGATCCAATAAAAAGTACTGCTCATGACGCGAGCGTAACGCGCCTGACACAAAACGGTCGATACAAATGAAAGGGCGCGACTTGTCGGTTATTTTGAAACCGGACGCCACCGACATCAGGCCGCCATGGAGAAACCTTGGCGCTCTGCGTTGCTGCTGCTTTTGGACGCCTGCACAGCACCAAACTGGATGTCGCCGGCGAGTTGACCGCCTTCTTCAATCACCAATTTGCCATAGCGGATTTTGCCCGTGACTTTGCCGGAGGCATAAATTGTCAACTTCTGGCGCACCGTCAGGTTGCCGTCAAACTGGCCGTGAATCTCGGCAATATCGATTTCGGCTGAGCCCTTGAAAGCGCCACACTCAGAAATATGCATAACGCGCGAGTCGATGGTGGCCTCGACAAAACCTTCGACGACCAAAGTGTCGCAATCAGTAATCTCGACACCCTTAAGCTTGATGTTGGGACCCACTGTTAACTTGCTGCCGGTGGACTCCGCCGCAACAGGCGCAGCAGGCATAGCCAAAAGAGATTCCAGCTCCGGCTCTGCCGGTGCGCGGACAGACGGGCTCATACTACCCGGCGTCACCGGGCTATTGGCTGCCGAGCCAGGCCGCACGGGCGTCGCAATAGGCTCACGTTTATTGAAGAAGTTAGGAGAGATAGCCATTAAATTTCCTTGAAAAAGAGATAGTAAGGGCCTGCCCAGTTAAAGTCGTTAGCCGTTTTGAAAAATTGGTAACGAGATGAACCGAAGGAGCAGGAGGTTAGTCGTCGTTGCAATTGCTGCACGATTTTCGTTATTCCAAAGAGCACCGGCAACGTGGCAATCCAGGGAGTCATGAGCTGCTACGGCCGGAGGCCTCGCAAAGACGAGCGACAGACATGGGCTGCCGCGCTGCGCTCGCAGACACGCGGGGACCAGAGAAGGTCACGGGGTGACCACCGGGTTGGCCATACCTTCGACATGCAAGGTACGGGTGGGGAATGCAATTTCAGCACCATGATGCGTAATGATGGCCGAAATCTGTAGTAGTACGTCTTGCTTGATCTCATGAAACGCCACCCAAGCTGTAGTCCGGGTGAAGGTATAGACCATGATGTCAAGCGTTGAAGCAGCAAACTGAACGAAATTGACTATGGTCGTTTGACCCTGCTCAATTTCTGGATGCGCTTTCAACATGGCCCTGATATCGGCCACGATCAAGGCAACCTTGTCGACATCGGTGTAGCGCACGCCAATAGTTTCGTGAATACGACGATGCAGCATGCGCGTGGCATTTTCCACTGCAATCACGGTAAAAATGGCATTCGGCACATACAGCGGACGCATGTCAAAGGTCCGGATTCGGGTCAGTCGCCAGCCAATTTCTTCGACCGTTCCCTCGATCTCCTTGTCCGGAGAGCGAATCCACTCCCCCACCACAAATGGGCGATCCAGATAGACCATCACACCGCCAAAAAAGTTAGCCAACAGATCCTTGGCGGCAAAGCCGACAGCGATACCGCCGACACCGCCAAAAGCCAGCAAGCCGGAAATCGAGAAACCAAGGCTCTGCATGCCCACAATCACGGCCGTGATGAGAACCGAAATACGCAGCAATTTGCCAATCGCATCCACCGTGGTGCGGTCTAGCGGCTCGCCGCGTTCATGGCGCTGGGCAACCACACTGTCCTGGACGTTGCCAATAAAACGAATCAGGAACCAGGTCATGCAGCCAATAACGCCTATGGTGCGCATCGGCGTTATGGCCTCGAACAGAACCGCATCCGTTTCGTTCTGGACAATGCGAGCGGCAAAGGCGATGCCAATAATCCAGCCTAACACCGTCAGCGGCGTGCGTGCGGCCGATACCAAGGCGAAATTCCAGGGCGCGGAGGTAGCACGGGCCCGTTCCTCCAGATTGGCCAGCGTGCGCCGCAAAAAGAAGTTAATCACCACCACGGCTAACACCACAATAAAGATCTGCAATACCAGAGCAACAAAAGTATCGCCTCCGGTCAGTCGCAGCAACCAGCGTTCAAGCAGTTCCAGAGTCATGGGTCAGCGCGTGTGCGTCAGTAGGGTTTAGAGTGGTTTGTCGCCAGGGGCTCCGGGCTGCGACAGGATAGCCAGCACGGTATTGGACATGAGCGTACCGTCCGGCGCGGTCCAGTTGGCAACCGCACCGACGGACTGGCCCAGCAGGCTGCTGCCGACTGGCGAGAGCACCGAGATAAAACCGGCAACCGGGTCGACATCAGCCGGATAGCACAGGGTCAACTTGCGCTCTTCGCCACCGGGCACCTCGGCCACCAACACCTGGGAGTTCATGGTCACCACATCTGCGGGAATGTCCTGTGAGGCCACCAGGTCAGCGCTGTCAATCACATCGGCAATATCGTCACCCTGGCTGCCCGGCTGGCGTCGCACCAAGCGGTCAAGACGGGCATGGTCAAGTTCGGTCACGGTACGAACGGTAGGGGGGGAATTCGTCATAAAACACTCCTGAATCAAAAATTGACCCGGTACAGGCTACCGGGTAAGCCGCGCAAAACAGGCTGGCCCGGAGATCAAAAGCGCTGAAAAAACTACATCAGGGATCGCCGGGCTTGGAAAA
>JBLHZH010000039.1:0-11241 GCA_047629695.1 Rhodoferax sp. | reverse complement strand
CAAGAACACCGGCGATGATCGTCGTCGCACCCACGACATGAATACCGCCAACTGGATTCCCGACCTGTTCATGCGCCGTGTCATGGAAAAAGGTCAGTGGACCCTGTTCTCGCCCAATAACGTGCCGGACCTGCACGACAAATTCGGCGTCGAGTTCGAAAAGGCCTATGTCGCCTACGAAGCGCAAGCCGAGCGCGGCGAAATCAAACCGGCCCGCACCCTGCAGGCTGCGGACCTATGGCGCAAAATGCTGACCATGTTGTTTGAAACCGGTCACCCCTGGATCACATTCAAAGATGCCTGCAACATCCGCTCACCCCAGCAACACGTTGGCGTGGTCCACTCCAGTAATCTCTGCACCGAGATCACACTCAACACCAGCGATACCGAGACTGCCGTCTGTAATCTAGGTTCGGTCAACTTATTGCAGCATCTGAAAGACGGCCCCGATGGCAGCAAAGTGCTGGACCACGCCAAGCTGCAAAAAACCATCACCACGGCGATGCGCATGCTCGACAACGTGATCGACATCAACTACTACGCGGTCAAAAAAGCACGCGACTCCAATATGCGCCATCGTCCCGTGGGTCTGGGCATGATGGCGTTCCAAGACAGTCTGTACGAGTTGCGCATTCCTTATGCCAGCGATGCCGCCGTGGCCTTTGCTGACACCTCCATGGAGGCTATCTGCTATTACGCGTATTGGGCCTCGACCGAATTGGCACGTGAACGCGGCAAATACACCACCTTCAAAGGCTCGCTCTGGGACCAAGGCATTCTGCCGATCGATACGCTGGACATGCTGCTGCGCGAGCGCGGGGGGTATGTGGAAGTGGACCGCTCTTCGACGCTGGACTGGAGCGCCCTGCGCGCCAAGATCGCTAGAGACGGCATGCGCAACTCTAATTGCACCGCCATAGCGCCAACCGCAACCATCTCCAACATCATCGGTGTCGATGCCTCGATTGAGCCCTGCTTTGGCAATTTATCGGTGAAGTCCAACCTCTCTGGCGAGTTCACCATCATCAACAACTACTTAGTGCAAGACCTGAAACGGCTGAACCTCTGGGACGATGTGATGGTGATGGACCTGAAACATTTTGACGGTTCACTGCAACCGATTGACCGGGTGCCAGCTGACATCAAGGCCTTGTATGCTACCGCCTTTGAGGTGGAAACACGCTGGCTAGTGGAGGCCGCCTCACGGCGCCAGAAGTGGATCGACCAGGGCCAGTCCCTCAACATCTACATGGCTGGCGCCTCGGGCAAAAAACTCGACGACACCTACAAACTGGCCTGGATTCGTGGCCTGAAAACCACCTACTACCTGCGCACCATGTCAGCCACTCATGTGGAGAAATCCACCGTAACGGCCGGTCGCATGAATGCTGTGTCCTCAGGAAATGACGTCAGCTCCGCCCCGGCCGCCATGAGCGCTCTAGATGCTGCTGCGGCCGCCGCCAGACTACAGATGGCCAGCGGCCCAGCCACTGACATCAAGTTTTGTGGCGTGGAAGATCCGACCTGCGAGTCTTGCCAGTAACGCAAGCACCAACCCTCCTCACTACCTACTGATTGGAAATAATTTATGTTGACCTGGGACGAAGAAGTCAAGCCCTCCTCGCTATCGCAATCTGCGGATAATGCCGCCAACGCCAACCCGGCTTCGGTTGAGGCAGCCACGTCGGCACCACCGGTCGTTGCCGCCAGCGGCCCACGGCGCGTCAATGCCGACGACAAACGCATCATCAATGGCAAAACTGACGTCAATCAATTGGTGCCGTTCAAGTACAAGTGGGCTTGGGAGAAATATCTGTCGAGCTGCGCCAACCACTGGATGCCGCAAGAAGTCAATATGACGCGCGACATTGCCCTGTGGAAAGACCCAAACGGTCTGACTGACGACGAACGCCGCATCATCAAACGTAATCTGGGCTTTTTTGTTACTGCCGACTCACTGGCGGCCAACAACATTGTGCTGGGCACCTACCGACACATCACGGCGCCGGAGTGCCGTCAATTCTTGTTGCGTCAGGCCTTTGAAGAAGCCATTCACACTCACGCCTACCAGTACATCGTAGAGTCGCTGGGACTAGATGAAAGCGAAATTTTCAGTGCCTACAACGAGGTCAAATCGATTCGTGACAAAGACGAATTTTTGATTCCGTTCATTGGCGCCATCATGGATCCGAATTTCCACACCGGCACCCATGAGACTGATCAGACCCTGCTGAAATCACTGATTGTGTTTGCCTGCCTGATGGAAGGCTTGTTCTTTTACGTTGGCTTCACGCAAATTTTGGCGATGGGTCGCCAAAACAAGATGACCGGTGCGGCCGAGCAATACCAGTACATCTTGCGCGACGAGTCGATGCATTGCAACTTTGGCATTGACCTGATCAACCAACTCAAGCTGGAAAATCCGCAGCTGTGGACTCCAGAATTCAAGGCCGAAATCAAGGCCCTGTTCGAAGAGGCCGTCGAGCTCGAATATCGGTATGCCGAAGACACCATGCCACGCGGCGTGCTGGGTATGAACGCCTCCATGTTCAAGGGTTATTTACGCTACATCGCCAATCGGCGTGCCGTACAGATTGGGCTTGAGCCGCTGTACCCGCATGAAGAAAATCCATTTCCGTGGATGAGCGAAATGATTGATCTGAAAAAAGAGCGAAACTTCTTCGAAACTCGTGTTATCGAGTACCAATCGGGTGGCGCACTCTCTTGGGATTGAGTTTTTATAGATGACAATAAGATTTTCACAAATGACTGATGTGTCCAAGCGCGTAAAAGTTGTTTGTGTCCCGAGTTCAGGGTGCTGGGATCCGACCCAACGCCCTGAATCGATTCAAGCACTCCAACCCGAATGAAGTGCTCTTTGTAAACTGATCAAGGAGAAAATGATGGCAACTGCAAAAAAACCGGTCATGAAGAAAGCTGCGCCCACTAAAACTGTGACCCCCGCAAAAGCCCTGGTGGTCAAGCAGGCAGCCCCTGCCAAAAAAGCGGCTGTCGTGAAAAAAGTGGTTGCAAAGCAAGTCACTACCAAGCCGGCGGTCCCTGCCGCGGCTAAAAAATCGGCATTAACCAAGGCAATTGCACCAGCCGTTAAAAAGTCCACTGCCACCAAGGTAGCGGTCGAAAAAGCCGTGCTGACTAAGCCCACTGTCGTTGCCAAAAAAGCGCTAGCCGCAGTCAAGAAAGTGCTTGCTGTCGTCAAGACACCTGCCGTCAAAAAGCCAGTCGCCAAAAAAGCCGTCAAAGTCTCCTCAACCAAGACTACCCCGGTCGCGTCGGCAGCTCAGACTACACTCAATCCTCAGGCAGCCTGGCCTTTTCCGACAGGCAACAAACCCTGACTTTTTACGGCACTGTAAGCGCAGCCCGGTGCGGCCACGCACCGGGCTTTTTTTTGCGCACGCACCAAGGAAGTCAAGGATAAAAGGCCAGTAGACGATAGCCGAGCATGGCGTCAACTGACTCGCCGGGGCTAACGGCCAGCGCCAGCGACAACGACCATGCTTGCCCCGCAGCCAGGGTGCCAGTTAAAGCACCCAGCTCTGCCGGCAGAAAAACGCGTCGTACTACAGCTTGATCCATGGCATCGGTTAAGGTGAGTTCAATTGCGGGCACGGCCAGCGCAATGCCCGCTGTGTTTTTAAGCGTCAGATTCAAACGGTAGAAAGCGCCTGGCGCCTTGTTGAAAGACGAACTGTCAATCACGATGGCCTCTATACGCCGCAGCGGCGACAGATGGCAATTCAGAGGCAGACATAAAGCCTCCAGCGCCGATTGAACGCCCGGTTGCCACGCGGCCAGTCGATCACGTTGCTGTATGACAAGCTGCCCCAGAAAACCGAGCAACAGCAGCAGGCTGAGCAGCACCCACAAAGCCGTCATGCCTGGTGTTCGGGGTGGAGAACGGCTGGCTGTGCTGCGAAGAAACGATGCAGTCGGCAACTCGAACGTCTGCGACTCAGCGGTCGGTGCGCTTAACGGCAGAACTGGCTCTGGTGCTGGTGCAGATACTGACTCTGGTGCTGGCTCAGCCCAGGCACCAGCGGCCAGACGATCCTCGAATTCTGGCCTGGGCTCGCTGTCAGGCGGCTCGGACAAAAACTCGGGCACCGCTTGCAACAGATGCAACGACGCATCAAATACGGTACCGCATCGACCGCAGCGAACCCAGCCCCCCGACACGCGCAATTGATCAGGAACGACTCTGAACAAAGTCTCGCAGGCAGGACAACGGGTAATCAGGCTCATGTCTGCTAAAGCGTTGCGCCGTGCGCCTGCGCCGACTCAGCGTGTGGCAGTCATCAGTATCCAGCCTTCTTGCTGGTCCGAGACGCTGAGCTGGCAATAGGGCGCGTAAGCCGCTTTCAGCTCATCCGCCTGGCGCGCGAGAATACCGGCTAGCACCAGCGAACCACCGGGCGCAACGCGTGCCCAAAGCAGGGGCGCCAGCACTTTCAGAGGAGTGGCCAGGATATTGGCCAGCACGGTATGGTAAACACCGCTCACAATGTCTGGCAACCCGACCTTGAGACTGACCTCATTGGCTTGTGCATTCAGCAACGAAGACTGAACCGCAGCCTCGTCAATGTCAACGGCATCGACCTCAAGCGCGCCATGCTTGGCGGCACCGATGGCCAAAATACCAGAACCACAACCATAATCTAGCACCCGACCTAGACCCACCACGGCAACAGGTTGCCCGGACTGCGCAATCCAGCGTAAACACATACGGGTGGTCGGATGGGTTCCGGTCCCAAAGGCCAGACCTGGATCGAGCCGGATGATGGTGCGGGCCTGCGCCGGTGGCTCGTGCCAAGTCGGCACAATCCAGAATTCAGGTGTAATGTCGACCGGCGTGAACTGGGACTGCGTCAAACGCACCCAGTCCTGCTCCTGCAGCGCCTGCAAAGCCAAAAACTGACAGTCGAGAAAAAAATCTTGCGCCTGCAACAGGGCCAGAGCCTCTTTGGCCAGCACCTCGGAAGCATACAGGGCCGTCACCCGAGAGCGTTGCCACCCGTCTTTGGGCGGCGGCATGCCGGGCTCGCCAAACAAGGCCTGCTCGGCATCGGTCTGGGCATCAGCGTCTTCGACACTGACGCTCAGCGCATCCAGTGCATCCAGCGCATCACTCAAGGCTTCCACCCGGTACTCCGGGGACATAAGACTCAATTCAAACATAAAACCCCGACTTAACGCTTGTGCTGGCCAAGCCACTCTTCAAGATAATGAATATTGGTACCGCCCAGCATAAACTTGGCATCCACCATCAACTCTCGGTGCAAGGCAATATTGGTATTGATCCCCTCAATCACGGTCTCACCAAGCGCTGTGCGCATGCGGGCCAGGGCCTGCTCGCGGGTATCACCATGCACAATGATCTTGCCGATCATTGAGTCGTAATTGGGCGGCACATAGTAATTGGTGTAGACATGGGAGTCCACGCGCACGCCGGGGCCACCTGGCGGATGCCACATAGTGATGCGACCTGGTGACGGAATGAATTTATACGGGTCTTCTGCATTCACGCGACACTCGATAGCATGACCGCGAATTTCAATCTGGCGTTGCGTGAAGGGCAGTTTTTCACCTGCCGCCACCATAATCTGGGTCTTGACAATATCCACCCCAGTGATCATCTCGGTAACTGGATGCTCCACCTGTACGCGGGTATTCATCTCGATAAAGTAAAATTCGCCATCTTCATAAAGAAACTCGAAGGTGCCAGCCCCCCGATAACCGATCTTCTTGCAGGCGGCCACGCAACGCTCGCCTACCCGCTCAATCAGCTTACGGGCAATGCCCGGCGCCGGCGCTTCTTCGATAATTTTTTGATGCCGACGCTGCATGGAGCAGTCCCGCTCGCCGAGGTAGACCACATTTTTATATTTATCGGCCAGAATCTGAATTTCGATGTGGCGCGGATTCTGTAGAAACTTCTCCAAGTACACCGCCGGGTTGCCGAAGACGGTGCCGGCCTCGGCTTTCGTCAAGGCCACGGCATTGACCAGCGCCGCCTCGGTGTGCACCACACGCATGCCACGCCCACCGCCGCCACCCGCGGCCTTGATGATGACGGGATAACCTACAGCCTTGGCAATGCGCCGGATCTGCACCGGGTCATCCGGCAACTCGCCCTCCGAACCGGGGACACAGGGCACGCCGGCCCTGATCATGGCCTGTTTGGCTGACACCTTGTCACCCATGATGCGGATCGACTCAGGCGTCGGGCCGATAAACTGGAAGCCGCTTTTTTCGACCCGCTCAGCAAAATCGGCGTTTTCGCTCAAAAAACCATAGCCGGGGTGAATCGCTTCGGCATCAGTGACTTCAGCAGCCGAAATAATAGCGGGCATATTGAGGTAACTCAGCGCCGAAGAAGCCGGCCCGATGCACACCGCTTCTTCTGCCAGCTTGACATATTTAGCTTCGCGGTCGGCCTCGGAGTAGACCATGACAGCCTTGATACCGAGTTCACGACAGGCGCGTTGAATTCTGAGGGCGATTTCGCCTCGATTGGCAATCAGGATTTTCTTGAACATATCACTAACGTGGTGTTATTCGACCACGAACAAGGGCTGTCCGTATTCAACCGCCAAGCCGTTGTCGCACAAAATTTGCGTCACGATACCGGTCTTGTCGGATTCAATTTCATTAAGAATTTTCATGGCTTCAATAATGCAGACGGTCTCGCCTTCCTTAATGGCATCACCGACCTCGACAAAGACTTTGGCGCCCGGTGAGGCCGAGCGGTAAAAAGTACCCACCATGGGTGACTTGACGACATGACCCATGATCGCAGCCACCGGGGTGATGGACTCGACATTGATAGCGGCCACAGCGGCCGGGCTCATCGTGGCAACTGGTGGGGGAGCGTAATGGTGAGTTACTGCACCGCCGCCTTTGACAATGCGGACCTTGCCCTCTGCTTCAGTAATTTCCAGCTCCGAGACGTTTGACTCTGATACCAAGTCAATCAGTGTCTTCAATTTTCTAAGATCCATGCGGTCTCCAACGAATTCCAAGTAATGACGGTGAATTTACCTTAAATTCCATAAAAATACGGTCATCGTCCGTTACTTTATGAAATTTTAGGTACTGTTTCAGCCACCCTGCTACCGTCAATTTGCGTTTGCTGGTCTGTGCAGATCCGCAAGCAGCATCTGCTCAACTCACTTTAGGTCTGCCCAGGCACGCAAATCATCCGGCACAATTTTGCCTATTTTACGGTGTGCAACCTGTCCGTTGGCACCCAGCACCACCGTGAACGGCAATCCACCACTCAGGTTGCCCAGCGTCTTGCTGAGCTCAATGCCGGGCAAGCCCGCCATCGCCACCGGGAAAGACACCGGAGATTGCGCCAGAAAGCGCTGCACTGGGGCCAATTGATCAACGGCCAAGCCAACAACTTGCCAACCTTTGGCTGAGTTTTCGTCATAAAAACGACTTAATAGCGGAAGTTCTTCAACACAGGGCGGGCACCAGGTAGCCCAAAAATTCAATAAAGTAGGCTTGCCACGCAAGGCGGCCATCTGCAACTGTGCCCCCTCCGGGGTGGCAAAAGCCAGTTGCCACAGGGCCAGTTCAGGACCTGAAGCCATCGCTTGTGGCTGATATTTACGCCAGGCCAAGCCAGCACCGGTCAGGGCGGCAGCACCAGCCACGGCAGCGATCAGCCAGCGACGACGGGCTGGGGCAGCAGTTTCCGAGTCCTCGGGGGATGGTGTTTTGTCATTCATGGCCGCTGATCATGCAACAAACGGCGAACCGCCATCAATTCCCCGCGCGGCGTACGCCCTTTGGCATCGGGTTTGAGCGCGCCACGCAAGTCATCGTGGTCATAGATCAGCAAATGCACGCCCACCTCTTCATTCAAACCAAGACAAAAAGCATGCACGCTCAAGGCCTCCACCGACTCTCCGTGAAAGCCAGTGATGGTGCGCGGCAGATAATCCACTTTGTGGTCAATCAGTGAAATCTCGGCTGATTTGCAGTCGTCACAAAACAACTGAACGTAAATATCCGATAGCCTTGTCGCCGTTCCATGCCACACAGCCCCGCCCAGATGGGGTCGAAACTCGGTCAGGCGTTCCATCCAGAGCAACGCCAGACGGCGCAGGGCCAGCAGCTCGCCCGGCTGGGTATCGCTGCAAAAAAGCGCGATATAGGCCACCACAGCGTCCTCAACCTCATCATTGCCGGGCAGGGCGGTACGGGTAGACAAGCCCATTTGTTTGACCGCGCGGCGTTTGGCCGGGCCGTACTCAAGGCCTTCTTCGACCACCATGCGGGCAGCAACATCCGCGATTTCTGCTTTCAGGGTTTCCATATACTGCCTATTTTGCCCGTGTTTGACGCTTGACCGGGCCGCCTAAAATCAGACCATGCATATTCATATTCTTGGCATTTGTGGCACCTTCATGGGCGGTCTGGCGGCACTGGCACGCGAGGCTGGTCACCGGGTCACCGGGTGCGACATGGGGGTCTACCCGCCCATGAGCGACCAGTTACGGGCCCTCGGAATCGAACTGATTGAAGGCTTTGGTACCGACCAACTGACGCTCCAGCCTGACATCTTCGTCGTCGGTAATGTGGTGAGCCGCGCCCACCTGGCCGACGGTAGTCCCAAATTCCCCCTGATGGAAGCTATTTTGGATGCCGGACTACCTTACACCAGCGGCCCGCAATGGCTAGCCGAGCAGGTGTTACAGGGCCGCCATGTCATTGCTGTGGCTGGCACCCACGGCAAAACCACCACCACCGCCATGATTGCCTGGATTCTGGAAGATGCCGGTCTGCAGCCCGGTTTTCTAGTGGGCGGCGTGCCCATGAACTTTACAGTTTCGGCCCGTCTGGGTACGGGTCCGACGTTCGTCATTGAAGCTGACGAATACGACACCGCTTTTTTCGACAAACGCAGCAAGTTCGTGCATTACCGCCCGCGCACTGCGGTACTCAACAACCTAGAGTTTGACCATGCCGACATCTTTGATGACCTGGCAGCCATCGAGCGCCAGTTTCACCATCTGGTGCGAACGGTTCCCGGCACCGGGCCGCACGGGGTGGGCCGCGTGATTGTCAATGGCCTCGAGGACAGTCTGGTACGCGTCCTGCATCTGGGCTGCTGGAGTGAAGTTCGCAGCTTTGGCGCCACCGTGAGCGATTTCAGCGCCGCTGGGGAACCCCATGACTTTGATGTGCTGCTCCAAGGTCAAGTCGCCGGCCACGTCAGCTGGGCCCTCAGTGGCACGCACAACCAGCTCAACGCACTGGCCGCGATTGCGGCGGCCCAGCACGTCGGCGTGTCGCCGGCACAAGCCGCTCATGCGCTGGCACGCTTTGACAACGTCAAGCGGCGCATGGAAGTACGCGGCACGGTGGCTCAGGCCGGCGGCAACATCACGGTATACGACGATTTTGCCCATCACCCGACCGCTATCCGGACCACGGTGGACGGCCTGCGACGCCGTATTGGGCCACAGGCCCGCATCTTGGCAATCTTTGAGCCACGCTCCAACACCATGAAACTGGGCGCCATGAAAGCCCAATTACCCTGGAGCCTGGAAAGCGCCGACTTGGCGTTTTGCTACAGCGGTGGTCTCGACTGGGACGCCCGGGAGGCGCTAGTCACAATGGGAGGCAAAGCCCAAGTGACCGACACACTGGACGCGCTGGTGGCACGGGTGACCGCCGAGGCCCGCCCCGGCGATCACCTTGTCTGCATGAGCAACGGCAGCTTTGGTGGCATTCACCTCAAACTGCTTGATGCACTGCAAAGCCAATAGCGAACTAGTTGGTTAGTGCGCGACGTGCCTTGACCGCTTCTGACAGCACCTCAAGTGAGGTACAGGAGTCGTCCCAACCCAGGCAGGCATCGGTAATGCTTTGACCGTAAGCCAGTTGGGTAGCGTCATCCTGACCCGGGGTGAATTTCTGAGCCCCTGCCTTCAGGTGACTTTCGACCATCACGCCAAAAATACTGGTGGAGCCACCGGCAATCTGGGCTGCAATGTCACGCGCCACTTCCAGTTGTTTTTCAAACTGCTTGCTGCTGTTGGCGTGACTGCAGTCCACCATCAGGGAAGTCGGCAGTTTGGCTTTCTCCAAGTCTTTGCAGGCGGCAGCGATACTGGCAGCGTCATAGTTGGGGGCCTTACCGCCGCGCAAGATGACGTGGCAATCGGGGTTGCCGTTAGTTTGCACAATGGCGACCTGGCCATTTTTATGCACGGACAAGAAGTGATGCCCACCGGCAGCGGCCTGAATCGCGTCGGTGGCAATTTTGATATTGCCATCGGTACCGTTCTTGAAACCAATTGGCGACGACAAACCGGAGGCCAGTTCTCGGTGCACCTGGCTTTCGGTGGTGCGGGCACCAATGGCGCCCCAGGAGATCAGGTCACCCAAGTATTGAGGGGAGATAACATCCAGAAATTCGCTACCGGCGGGCAAGCCCAGACGGTTGATTTCGATTAACAGTTGGCGCGCCATGCGCAGGCCTTCATCAATGCGGAAGGACTCGTCCAGGTAGGGGTCGTTAATCAAGCCCTTCCAGCCGACCGTAGTGCGGGGCTTCTCGAAGTAGACCCGCATCACGATCTCCAGGGTATCCGCGTACTTCTCGCGCTGCACCTTGAGTTGACGTGCATAGTCAATGGCCGCCGCCGGGTCATGAATCGAGCAGGGACCGATCACGACCAACAAACGATCATCCTGACTGGTCATGATGTCGTGTACGTGGCGGCGTGTGCGACTGATCAAAGCCTCCACAGGCGTTCCGTGAATCGGGAAAAAACGGATTAAATGCTCTGGAGGTGGCAACACTGTGATGTCCTTGATGCGTTCGTCGTCGGTCTGGCTGGTGCGGTCGGTGACGGACTTCGCATACCAGGCATCGGTCGTTGCTACGTTGGCTTGTGATGTCATGGGGTGGCTCCTGGTTCAGTCAAGTAAAGTTGAAAAGGCATAAAAAAACCGCCGGGAAGCCGGCGGTTTTTGGAAGATCGAGACGTTTTTTTCAGGTACGTTCAGAACTCTCTACCGCCGCAGGCGCTTGAGAACCAAAAATAGCTAAAGTAAAAACGAGTTAAGTTCATCTTACACAATGTAGCACAGTCGGGGCCCGGGCATGCTTACGCGGTACCGCCAACTGTCAAACCATCGATCCGCAAGGTCGGCTGACCGACGCCCACCGGCACGCTCTGGCCTTCTTTGCCGCAGGTG
>JBLHZH010000038.1:0-11293 GCA_047629695.1 Rhodoferax sp. | reverse complement strand
TGCTTGAAGCACTGGGGGCGTTGCTGATTCTGGTGTTTATTGTCTGGTGGACCATGTTTTCAGGTCGCAACAAAGGGGAATTACCTCCCACCCCGGATCGCCCCCCAGAGGACAAGGCGGCCGCCCCGATAGATAAGCCCTGAAATAAAGCGCTCATAGCGTTACCCGTGCGCCAGGGATCAGGCGCAGCAGATTGGCCAATTCAACGGCAGACTTGACCTCCATTTTATCGAACACCCGTGAGCGGTGAACTTCGACCGTACGCACGCTGATGTCAAGCCGGTCGGCAATCAACTTATTGGGCAGTCCCGCTACCACCAACCGCATGACGGCGCGCTCGCGCTCAGTCAGCTCGCCATGGCGCTCTTTCAGAAGTCCGGTTTTTTGCTGTGCCAAGCGCCAGCTTTGTGACTGCACCAGCGCCAGTTCTACCCGGTCCACCAGCGCATTATCGGAGCAGGGCTTTTCACAAAAATCAAAAGCACCGCGCTTGACGGCATCCACCGCAGTCGGCAGGTCGGCGTGGCCAGTCAGAAAGATCACCGGCATGGCCAGGTGCAGTTCGCGCTCGACCAGCCAGTCAAACAGGGCCAAGCCGCTCATGCCCGGCATGCGCACGTCCAGCAGCAGGCAACTTGGTTGGGCCAAGAGAGGGGCGTCCGCCATCCGCTGCTGAAACGCTTCGGCACTGTCAAACACATCGCTGGGCAAGCGTCGCGAACGCAGCAGCCAGGCCAGCGCCTCACGCACGCTGACGTCGTCGTCTACCAAAAAAACCAGGGCATCAATCAGAGGTCGCATAGAGTGATGTTATGCCGCCAAATAAACCGGCAAGGTAAAAATAAAAATCGTGCCCTGCGGCGAATTGGGCTCAAACAGCAGCAGGCCGCCATGCTGCTCGACTACCGTACGGCACAGACTCAGGCCCAGCCCCATGCCCTCTTCGCGAGTGGTGAAGAAGGGTTTGAATAATTGTGGCTCGACCTCCGGCGCGATGCCGCTGCCCTGATCCGCCACTGAAAACTCCAGCCATTTATGGCGGCCCGCCCCCGGGACGCGCCGAACGCGCAGGCGCAACAGACGCTCCGCGCTCTGTGGCTGATCCATGGCCTGCATGGCGTTGCGCGCCAGATTCAGCATCACCTGCTCCACCATGGTCCGGTCGCACAGCACGCTGGGCACGCCAGGGTCGATGTCGGTCTGCACCCGCACCTGCAGCTTGCGCGCCTGCAGGTTGATCAGGGGCAAAATCGCGTCCAGCAACCACTGCGGCGCCACCACTTCACGCACGGCGTCACGCCGACGTACAAAATTGTGCACGCTTTTAATCACCTTGCCGGCCCGCTCAGCCTGCTCAGCAATGCGTTGCATGGCCAGCGTCAGCTCCGGCCCGTACTCCTGCGCCGCCTGCGGGCCCTCAGCCAGCAAGTTGATGGATCCGTTGGCGTAGCTCGAAATCGCGGCCAGCGGTTGGTTCAGCTCATGACTCAGCAGCGAGGCCATCTCGCCTACGGTGGCAAGGCGGGCGGTGGCCTGCAGCCGCTCTTGACGAGTGCGCGACAACTCCTCGGCCCGGCGCAGCTCAGTAATATCGAGGAACGAGCTCATCCAGCCACTTTGCACGCCCTGATCGTCAATCAGCGGCGCCTCGATAATCAGTACAGGAAAACGGGAGCCGTCCTTGCGCATGAAAACCGACTCAAAGCCTTCACGCGGAGGCAGGTTGCCGGCCAAGTAAATCCGCTGGCGCTTCTGGTACTCGTCGATAAACTCGGGTGGCCAGTACGGCGCCGGGATGCTGTGCCCCAGCAACTCCTCACTCGAAAACCCCACCATCTGACAAAAAGCCGGGTTGACGTAGGTGATACGTCCCTGGCGGTCGCGCGCGCGCATACCAGTGACTAAGGAGTCCTCCATCGCCTTGCGAAAAGCCAGGGCATCGGCCAGATCGTGTTCGGCCTTATGGCGCCGGCGCATGTCCTTGGTCAGCAAAACCAGCACCGAGACCAGCGCAACCGCCATCAGTGTGACCAGCGCCGTCAGCACGTTGGGGAACAGATCGGGGGTGCCACGCCAGCTGTCCATGCGTAACACCAACGTGGTGCCGGGCAAGTCCATCAATTGCTGTGCGGTAAAAACACGCACACCCCGGCGCACCGCACCGCTCACCGCCAGGCGGGTGCCATCGCCCTCGGTGAACGAGATTTCATAGTTATTGCTGGCCTGACGCTCCAGCATGGCGTCCAGCACCTCCAGTAGAGAATAGGTAGCCAGCAGGTAGCCGGCAGGCTGGCCACCGCGCTGCAGCGGCAGACACAGTTCCATCACTTCCATGCCGAGCCCGTTGGATGCAAGCAAAAAATAGCTACCGGCATAAATTGGACTGTTCAAACGGCGAGCGCTGGTGCAGGCCAGCAGCACCTCGGCCTGAGTCTGGTTGCGCACCTGACGCTCAAACACTGGCATACGAAAAGGGGTGTCCACATGAGACAGCACCTGCATCGCGTTGTCGCGCCATTCCACACGCATCAGTTCACGGTGGTCGCGCAAAAAATTAGTGACATCCGTGACCCAGACCTGCGGCACAGGGTCACCGTATTGCAAGGCCTGCAGGCCTTGCACATTGCGCGCAAAGGCCGCCCGCACATAAGTCACCGCCTGCGCAATGTCACGCTCCAGCTTGCCTTGCACCTGGCTCGCCTCGTATTTGCCGGCCAGCCAGACCAGAATCACCAGCATGCCTACCACCAGCAGTAGCAAGGCGCTCCAGAGCGTGCGGCGGCGCGCCAGCGCAGGCGCTCGCTCTGGCAACAGGGGGGGCTCGGCGTTCACGGTGTGCGCGGCACTTTGGCGATGCGGGGATCAGCCCAAGGGCCGTCAATGTAAAACTCTTGAGTGGCCGCCTCCATCAGCGGTTTGCGCAAAAACATCTGGGCCAAAAAAGTGCCGAGGCCGACTGCCGGGTTGATCACCGAGGCAATCAGGGAGGCGGTGCCCGCATTGATCTCGGGTACCACCACCACCTTGAGGTCCTGCGTCTCGCGGGCAATATCGGCTCGCCCCTCCATCAATACGGCAGCGTTCACACCGGTCATCTGGAGGTTGGTGGTTTTGGCGATACCCTCCTCGATACGGACATCGCCGCGCACAAAGTCGAAGGTAAAACCCTCGCTAAAAACATCCCGAAAATCCAGCGTCAGTCGGCGCGGCAGGGACTGCAGACTCAGCACCCCCAGCAGTTTGGCAATGCCGGGGTCGGCTTTTAGGAACTGCCCCTGCGTCACGTCGATCGTGAAAGCACCCGTCATGGACGGGTAATCCAGCGTGATGGGCGAGCCTTGCCAAGCCACCTGCCCCTCCATGCTACCCCGGCCATTGCGGATCACGCCCGGCATGCCCAGACGCGTCAGCAGTGCGCCGCTGTCGGTCAAATCCAGTTTGAAGTTCAGCACCGTGCGCCGATCCACAGGCACTGCATTGCCCCCCTGCGCCGGGCCGACACTGGCCCAGTTGCCACTGGCCGTCAGCACCGCCGCCGGGCTGATCAGGTTGAACTTATTTAGGCGCCACTCGCGCGCACCGGCCGCGTCGGCGCCCCGGTTGATGGCCTCCACCTCCAGTCGGCCTAGGCGCTTGCCGCGCAGTTCGAAGTCGTCGACCACAATATCCAGCGCCGGAATACTGGCCGGTTGCTCACTCAGCAAAGCCTCGACCTCACGGGCCGCACCGGGGGCAATGGCCAGCCGGGCGAGCCGGGCATAGACGCGACCGGCACTGGCGTCCGAGGGCTCGCGGTACTCCAGGTAGCCATTAAGCTCACGCGCATCCAGATTGGCTCGCCACAGGGTGCCGTCACGCGAACCGCCCACCACCACATTGTTAAGCTGGCGTCCCCCCACCGTCAGGTCCCGTGCTCGCACCGCCATGATGTTCGGCAGGTAATCTGAAAATGAGAGCGCAGAGGCACTGGCCCCCACGGCCGGGTTGCGCGGCTCGACACCGGTGGCCTGCGACAACACGCGGCCCCAGGCATCAAGGTCCAGCACCGCGAGGTTGATATTGGCCAACACCCCTGCCGCCGGCAGGGGCGCCGATTCCGGCTCCAACAGGCCGACTCCTATGCTACCGCGCAACACGCGAGGCTCAGGCCCCGACAAGTCGCGCACATAGACTACCGAGGCCAGACTGCCCAGCGTCAGCGTCAACTGATCCTGAAGATGCGGCGGCTGACCGGCGTCTGCGGGGGGTGATGCACGCGTCAGCGCCGCCTTCAGCCGCAAGGGCAGTGCGGTCTCGGCCCGCTTGTTCAGCGGCGCCGGCAGGCTCAGGCTCAGGCCCTGCAGGCTACTGGTCACCAGCAACTCGGGTTGGCCCTGATTAAAGCCGAGCACAGCGGTGTAGCTGGCGCTGCCGCTGGCCTGCTGCGCCAACCGCGCCACAAAACCCAGCTCGACGGCCTGACGTAACCCCTCGGCCGTGGCTGTGCCGCTAGCGCGGATCACCGCTGGCGCGATCGCCCCGCCCTCCAGCCGGACCTCACCGCCGAGCATGCGGGCCTGACCAGCACTGATGGTGAAGCCGCTCTCGCTAAAACTCACCAGACCCCGGGCACGCGTCAGCTTGGGCGTTTCAGGCGAGATCTGGATGTCATTGCTATTGAGCGTGACACTGCCCTGCACGGCCGAACTGTCGATTTTGGCAATCGGCAGCGTCAGCTTAAGCTGGTAATCGGCCTCACCACTTGCCACGGCCCGCGCCAGCGCCCGCCCGGTCATTTGGCCCAGCGGCGAGTTATTAACGATGCCCAGCACCTCGGCCAGCGGCCCCTGGGCCGTGGCGTTAACCGTCACCACCGCTTGGTTCAAATTGGGAATTAGGACCGACACCTGTTTGATCTGAACACTCCCATTGGCCCCGATGCGGGCCCGTGCCCCCTTGACCTGCAGTTGCATGCGGTCAATCACCAGCTCGCCGCTGAGTTGCGACAAAGCCGGCCAGGGCAAGGCATCTGACGGCTGCAGACTGGGCGGCACATAATTCAGCACGGCATTTTTCACATCAGCCGAGATCCGGAACTCGCCCGCCTTCGGGTCGTTGAAAGGCAGGTGATGCAAATCGCCTTTGACCCGAAATTTGACATTGCTCGCCATGCCCGCCTGCACCGCGTCACGCACATAGTGGCGCACCTCCGGGTCCAGCACCGTGGGCAAATAGCGGTGCACTCGCGTGCCCGCTACCCGGCTCAGCGCACCCTGCAGGTCCAGCAGACCCGGGTAGCGGGCACGTGCCGGCGACGTGGTCGGGTCGCTGCTCTCCCACTTGACCTGCGCCTCGCCTGCGGCATCAGCGTTGCTGAACTTTACGTTGGGCAGTTGCAGCGCTACATGATCACCCTTGATTTGCCACCTGGCATCGGTCGAAAACTGGGTCACAGGAATCTCGGCCTCGTCAAACCAGTCCGGCAGCGCCAGCGCGCCATCGGTCAGGCTGATGCGGGCGTACCCGGCCGACTGGTCCAAATCAAAATCAATACTGGCACCCCGAATACCTGGAACGCCGTCATGCGCGGCAACTGCCAGTTGCGTCACCTGGCCCGACACTTGGTACTGACTCAAGTCCCCCGACGGCCCTTGCCAGCGTCCCTGCAACTGCGTCACCCGGCCCTGCGGCGCATGGGCCAGTAGTTGGGCCCGGGCCTGTGGCGCCAGCGGCAACCGGCTGGCAATCCGGGACAGGGCGGCCAAGTCGAGCTGGTCGGCGCTGAACTCGCCCTGGGCCGGTATCGCCCCTTCAGGCCCTAGGTACATCAGCCGCACATTGCCGCCCGGCCACTGTAGGCCGTCGCGGGTTTCAAACTGCAGGTTCTGGGTCGACAACTCAAAGCCGGACGCCAGTCGCCGCCCACCCAAACGACCCTGCACGGACGTCAGTTCCAGCGCCTCCAGATCATCGCCCAGCGTGACACGCACCTCGGCCAACGCCAAGTCGACGGTACCACCCACCAATTGGCCGCGGCTGACATCAATCCAGGCTGTCAGCGCCCCCAGGCCTTGCTGCAGGTCAACCCCGAGGCCGGCATACCGTCGTAACTCGGGCACATCAACCCGAGGGAAGGCGCCGTACAGCTGGCCGTCCCATTCCTGCCAGCGGCCATTTTTACGCGACAGTACCGGTTGTGTCAGCAGACCGCGCAGCGTAAAACGCTCACCCCACAGGGTCGGCGGCGTAGCGTCCAGCCGCAGATCATGGCGGCGGCCCCGGTTGCGTACCACCAAGTCGACCTGTTGCAGGGTCAGGGTCGGGGCCGCCCGCTGTTCATCCGTCCAGAGCAGGGTACCGCCATGAATCGCAAACTCACGTTGAGAAAAGAACCACTCAGCACCGCCCGTACCCCCCTCGCTGGACGAGGCAAAGTCAAGCCCCGCCACGGTAATTTTCCCGTCTGCAGTGCGCCGGACATGAAGCTCGGGATGGTCCACAGACAGCTGCTCAAAACCGAGGCGCCAGAGCGAGCGGGGCGACAAGGCGGCCAGCACCCGTGGCAGCAGCAAGGCCTCTCGGCCCTGCGCATCAAACAGCTGAACTTGGGTCAACTCAAACGACGGGCTCATACCGTTCGAAGAGGCCGAGATCGCGCCAATACGCACCGTTACCCCCAAGAGCTGCGAGGCTCGCGCTTCCAGCTGCGGGCGAAAATCACCGATACGCGGCACAATCACCCAATGCAGCGCCCCCCAGGTCACCCAAAAAACCAGCCACGCCACTAACAACAACCCGAGCGTCCAGCGCGCCAGGGTTGCAAATGTTCTCAGCAGTGAAGAAGGGGAAGAGGTCAAGTCGATCATTGTGAACTTGGAAATATGACAGGAATTATCCCCCGCCCCACTTTGTCGGCCCATTCGCGTTTTGGACAACGTATCCAACGCCGTTATGGGCCTCAACTGCACTTGCTGCCACCCGGCCTGCCAGACCGGACGGCCATGGCACAAACGCTGGAGGCCTTGCTGGCCACCGGTGCCGACTTGGGCAGCGCCTTACGCGTGACCCGACAGCTGGTGCTGGAGCGCCTGCTCTGCTTGGACTGCGACCAACAAGCCCCGCTACAACAAATTACCCAGGCCATGACCGACCTGGCCGAGTTCACCCTGAAGCACGCCTGCACCCACGTGCAGCAACAGCTAGATCTGGCACACGGCGTACCCCTGACGGCAGAGGGTGACCGGGCTCAACTCTGGGTCGTCGGCATGGGCAAGCTGGGCGCCCGCGAACTCAATGTGTCAAGTGACATCGACTTGATTTACGTTTACGACCAGGACGGCGACACCGCCGGCGACGCCGACGGCCGTGCCCGCCTCTCCAATCACGAGTACTTTGCCAAGGCGGTGCGGGCCATCTATGCCCTGATTGGCGACGTCACCGAGCACGGCTTTGTCTTTCGGATCGATCTGGCCCTGCGACCCAACGGCAACTCCGGCCCCGCCGCCGTGTCACTGGGCGCGCTGGAGGAGTACCTACATGTGCAGGGCCGCGAATGGGAGCGCTTTGCCTGGCTTAAGAGCCGGGTTGTCGCGCAAATCGGCGACCAAGACGATTCGGTGCTGGCGCTGCGCGGCGTGATCATGCCCTTTGTCTTTCGGCGTTATCTGGACTACAACGTGTTTGACGCGCTGCGCATCCTGCACCGGCAAATTCGCGACCATGCAGGCAAGCGCAGCGCCGGACGCCCGGAGCGGGCCAACGACGTCAAGCTCTCGCGCGGCGGCATTCGCGAGATTGAATTTACCGTACAACTACTGCAAGTGGTACGCGGCGGTCAATTTCCCGAGCTTCGAACTCGCCCAACCCTGAGCGCTCTACCGCGTCTGGCCCATGCCGGCCTGATGTCCCCTGCTACTGCCGACGCCTTAGCCCAGGCTTACGACTTTTTGCGCCGGGTGGAGCACCGCATCCAATTTCTGGACGATCAGCAAACCCATGTGCTGCCGACCCAGGACCATGACCTGGACTGGATCGCCCAGACCCTGGGCTACACCAGTGCCCATCAGCTGCTAAGCCAGCTCGACACGCACCGCGAACTGGTGGCCCAAGAGTTTAACGCCCTGCTGGGCGGCGGTGCAGACAGGGAGTGCAAGGGCTGTAACGGCAAGAGTGCACCACCTGCAGCGCTGGACTTTGACGACCTGCTGGCGCAACTCCCCGGCGACTTTCGAGCCCGGGTAATGACCTGGCGCGACCACACCCGAGTGCTGGCCCTGCGCGAAGACTCACGCACCCGACTAGTTCGCTTGATTGCGCGCACCGCCCAATGGGTGCGCGAAGGCAAGGCCAGCGAAGTCGCCGCCGTACGACTGGCCGACTGGATCGAACCCCTGCTGCGCCGCGAAAGCTACCTGGCTCTGCTGCTGGAACGCCCTAACGTGCACGAACGCCTGCTGCGCCTGCTGGGCGCAGCACGCTGGCCGGCGCGCTACCTGCTCCAACACCCCGGCGTGATCGACGAACTGGCCAGTGCCGACTTTTTACACGAACGCTTTTCGGCCGCTGACTTTGAGCATGAACTGGACCACCGCCGCGCTGCGCTGACCGGCACTGGCGAAGACGATGACGAAGTGCTGCTGAACCTGCTGCGCCGCGCCCACCATGCCGAGGTCTTCCGGACCCTGGCCCGCGACCTGGAGGGCAAGCTGAGTGTCGAGCAAGTGGCCGACGACCTGAGTCTGCTGGCAGAGGCCGTGCTGCGCATTACCACCCGCTGGTGCTGGGACCGCCTCAAAAACAAGCACCGCGATATGCCCCAAATGGCCATCATTGCCTACGGCAAACTCGGCGGCAAGGAACTCGGCTATGGCAGCGACCTTGATATTGTCTTTGTCTATGCCGACGACGACGAACGCGCCCCGGAAGTCTATGCCGCCCTGGTGCGCAAGCTTATCAACTGGTTGACCGTCAAGACCGGCGAAGGCGACCTCTACGAAATCGACACCGCCCTGCGCCCCAACGGCAACTCCGGCCTGCTCGTCACCCCGTTTGACGCCTACGCCAACTACCAGTTGCAGCGTGGCTCCAACACCGCCTGGACCTGGGAGCACCAGGCCATGACGCGGGCCCGCTTCTGCCTCGGCGACGATGCGCTGCTCGAACGCTTTGACGGCGTGCGCAATGCCGTCATTGGCGCCCCGCGCAACAGCCAGGATCTGAAAAAAGAAATCGTCACCATGCGCGACCGGGTACGCGCCGCCCGCCCGGTTAAAGGTACGCTGTTTGACGTTAAGCACAGCCCCGGCGGCATGATTGATGTTGAGTTTGTCATGCAGTTTCTAGTGCTCGCCTATGCCGCGCGTCACCCTGAACTGGTCGACAACGCTGGCAACATTGCGCTGCTGGAGCGGGCTGAAACACTGCACCTGCTGCCGCTCGGCGTCGGCCATGCCGCCAGCAATGCCTACCGCGAATTGCGCCGGGTCCAGCACCGCGCCCGACTCAATGAAGAAACGACCCAGGTCGCCTTGCCCGAGCTGCAAACCCAGCGCGCTGCCGTGCTGCAGCTGTGGCACACCGTATTTGACGCCTAAGCATGTTCCAATTACGCCATGCGCAAACTCTTAACCCCCGGCCTACTGGCCATCGTCGCGGTGGCGCTGACCGCCTGTGACAACGCGCTCGAAGACACCCATCGCGACCAGCTAGTGATCAAACGCAAGACAATTTACAAGTAGTTCACGCGTACAGATGGAACCCATGGGCAGGGTGGCGCGGGAGCACAAGGAATGCAACCCGCGTAAATTCAACATTAACGCCCTGGAACTGCAAAAGCTAGCCAGCCTTGGCCCTATTTCACGGCAGACAGCCACTACCCGCCGACCAAGACCAAGCCAGCGGTCTGGTAACCGCCGGCCGAATTTAAAACCGTACAGAATAACTATCGCCAATCGGTTGACCAGCTTGTCAGTGCCGCTCAGGGCAGCGACCTGGACGCCATCAAGCGCGCCATCAACACGGTGCAAAAAGCTGTAGGACCTGCCATGACCAGTTGCGCAGCGGTATTTAGGTTATCCGCAGCTTCGGCAACGATTCATCGAGAACAGGGTCCTCGTCCGCGGCCCCCTCCTTCAGAGCGTATTCAAGGACCCGTCAGTCACTTTTTGACTGCCTACTAGTGAGGCTAGCCTTGGCATTGGCCAGTACGGTTTGGTTATGGCCTGTTACCGTCCATCCGCATTTCGTGGATTTCATTGGTGTTGGCCACAGCAGTGCTGGCGGAGATCAGCGTGACCGCCTCCACGGAGATAATTTTCATGAACGCGCGCGCTGCCTACTGAGCAGGAACGGTTGTTCGTAGCCAGAAATTTTTAATTTTGATTGGCGTCGAAGCGGTGCTAACAGCACTCAATAAAACGATGCAGATCAGTGAAGTTTTTAATAGTTTCATTGTTGATTTTAAAACTCCGGTTTTTCCAGTAGGTCAGGAAGCTGACGAGAAGCACGTCATCAAACCGCCACGTCGTAGTTGTGACTTGCGCCACAAACGCAAGCCGTTGCCCACCACCAGGGGGCTCCCACCGACATCGACTAACACAACCATCAACCTAGTGCCCCGGCCCATCAGCGTCAGCACCAGAAACACGGCGTTTATCCCCAGTACCAGCGTGATGTTTTGCAACAGCCGGGGGTAGGTGTCACGTGACCGGCGAATGAAGTGTGGCAACTTGCGCAGGTCAGCACCCATCACAGTGCATCAAAGGCTCCGACGTTGCACAGCGCCACACCCTCGTATCGGACGGCATCAGTCAAAGCACGTGACGCCGAGCGATCAGACCGGCTGGCCAGACTGCTAACAGCAAGCGCGTCGTTGCCGTTGAGCATCCAGAATGTTTAGCGGCCATGGCGGCCGAGCAAAAATTTGCTCGTCACACTCATTTATATTGAATGTAGCGAACCCGAGTGTGTTTTGCGCTCTTCGCTGGCATGCTCAAGAAGCTCAAATGCTGGACCAAACGCCCCATAAAATTAACTTGGGGCATAACGGGCGACCGGCAATCCGCTGCATTGCTCCGGGCCCTCCGGTGCAAACGTCGCTTGGCGTCGTCTGCCTCCTTGCTGTCCTTCAAATCATCTGGGATTAAGGCTTCTTCATGCCATCATGATGAATATGACCTCCCATGGCATCTGTGCCGTGATCGGACAACTGGGCATCAAACCACGGGTGCAGGGCTGCAACCAGCGACGTGTCTGGCGTCTTGTAGGCCAACTCGGTACCACCCTTTAGATAGACTGCCGCGGTCTGCGGCCTCCC
>JBLHZH010000037.1:0-11387 GCA_047629695.1 Rhodoferax sp. | reverse complement strand
GGCAACCCCCATACCGCCCCCAATACACAGGCTGGCAATGCCTTTTTTGGCATCGCGGCGTTGCATTTCATGCAACAGTGTGACCAAAATACGACAGCCAGACGCGCCTACTGGGTGACCAATAGCAATGGCACCGCCGTTGACATTGATTTTGGAGGTGTCCCAGCCCATTTGCTGATTGACCGCACAGGCCTGGGCCGCAAACGCTTCGTTAATTTCCAGCAGATCCAAATCAGCCGCACGCCAGCCGGCACGTGCCAAGGCAATTTTGGAGGCGGACACCGGGCCCATGCCCATCAACGCGGGATCCAGGCCACTGGTGGCAAAGCTGGCAATCCGGCCCAACGGATTTAAACCTAATTCGGCCGCTTTTTTGGCCGTCATCACCATCACGGCGGCCGCACCGTCATTGATGCCGGAGGCATTGCCGGCGGTCACACTGCCGGCCTTGTCAAACACCGGGCGCAAGCCCGCCAGAATATCGGCTGTGGACTTGCGGTTAAGGTATTCATCCGCTGCGAACACAATCGGATCGCCTTTCTTCTGCGCGATACTGAAAGGCACGATTTCGTCTTTAAACTTACCTGCGTCCTGGGCAGCTACTGCTTTTTGCTGGCTGGCCAGCGCCAGCGCATCCTGCATATCGCGCGTGATGCCGTATTGCTTGGCCACATTTTCGGCTGTGATGCCCATGTGGTATTGGTTGTAGACATCCCACAGACCATCAACGATCATGGAGTCCACCATTTTCCACTCGCCCATGCGCTGACCATCACGTGAACCCAACAGCACATGGGGCGAGGCGCTCATGTTTTCCTGACCACCGGCGATCACAATGTCGCTATCGCCATAGGCCACCGCCTGCGCCGCCAGCATCACAGCCTTGAGGCCAGAACCACACACTGCATTGATAGTGAGAGCCGGGGTTTCTTTGGCCAGACCACTTTTAATCAAGGATTGACGCGCCGGATTTTGACCCACCCCCGCGGCCAGCACCTGACCCATGATGACTTCACCAATCTGCTCAACTCCAAGGCCAGTGCGCACCATCAATTCCTTGATGACGGCAGCGCCAAGTTCAGTAGCTGGTGTTTTGGCTAAAGTGCCGCCAAATTTTCCGACGGCAGTGCGGGCGGCTGAAACGATAACGATATCTTGCATGTCTTGCTCCTGGGTGTAATGTGTAATTGAGTTCAGGCTTTGGCCTTGACGTAGCGGCCTGGGGCCGCTTCAATCGCCTTATATTTAGCTTTGCCATAGGTTTTGGGCGCGGCAATCTGCTTACCCGACTGAGCTGCCAGCCATTCAGACCAATCGGTCCACCAACTGCCCGGGTGCTCGACCGCGCTGGCCAGCCAGGTGTCGTGAGATTTTGGCAGTTTGCCGTCTTCACGTACCCAATAACTGCGCTTGTTCTTGGCCGGGGGGTTAATGACACCGGCAATGTGGCCGGAGGCACCCATGACAAAACGTTTTTTACCCTTCAGAATTTGCGTTGAGGCATAAGCGCCACCAATCGGCACGATATGGTCTTCGCGCGAGCCATAGATATAGACCGGCATGTCAAGCGCGCCCAAATCAACTTTTTTGCCACACACCATGGCGGCGCCGGGCTGGGCCAGCCTGTTTTCCAGATAGGTGTTGCGCAGGTACCAGGCATAGAAAGGGCCGGGCAAATTGGTCGAATCACCGTTCCAGTAAAGCAGGTCAAACGGCGGCGGGGTTTCTCCCTTGAGGTAGTTGCCCACCACGTAGTTCCAGACCAAGTCATTGGGGCGCAGAAAACTGAAGGTGCTGGACAGGTCCTGCCCCTTCATCAAACCGCCCTTGCCCATTTCTTTTTCACGGTAACTGACAAAAGCTTCGTCAATGAACACATCCAGAATGCCGGTATCGGAAAAATCGAGCATGGCCGTCAAAAAAGTAGCACTGGCCACCGGTTTTTCGCCGCGCGCCGCGAGCACCGCCATGGCGGTGCCCAAAATCGTGCCACCGACACAAAAACCCAGGGCATTGATGCCTTTGGCACCCGTGATCTCCTGCGTGACGGCAATTGCCTTGATGGCAGCGTCCTCAACATAATTGTCCCAGGTCTTGTGGGACAGGGAAGCATCGGGGTTGCGCCAGCTCACCACAAAAGTCCGGTTGCCTTGCGCGACCGAATACCGAATGAAGGAGTTTTCGGGCTGAAGGTCAAGGATGTAAAACTTATTGATACAGGGAGGAATGAGCAGAAATGGTTTTTCAAACACGGTTGTGGTCAGTGGCTTGTACTCAATCAACTGAAACAACTCGTTCTCGAAAACCACCGCACCTTCGGTAGTGGCGACGTTTTTACCAACTTCAAAAACACTTTCGTCGGTCATCGAGACATGGCCCTGGCGCATGTCATGCAACAGGTTTTGCATGCCCTTGGCAATACTCTCGCCCTTGGTCTCGATCGCCATTTTTTGCGCATCGGCATTAAACGCCAGAAAATTGCTGGGGGCGGAGGCGGCTGTCAGTTGCTCCACAGCGAAGCGGATACGGGCCCGGGTCTTTTCATCGGCATCTACGGCATCGGCCATACCCATCAGGGTGCGCGAATTCAGCAGGTAAGCGGCGGCTGAAAAGGCCGCCATCGGGTTGGCGGCCCAGGCCTCGGCGGAAAAGCGCTTGTCTTTGGCCTGAGACGTACCCTGCAGGTCCTGAGTCCACAAACTAGCGGCATCTTTGAAGTAAGCCACCTGCAGCTCCTTCATTTTTTCAGCGGAAAAGCGGATGACAGACGCCTGGGGCTCAGCACCAGAGGCGATGGGCGCCGCAGCGCCGAGGTCCATATTTTGAAAGGACTGGAGGGCTTTGGTCCAGCCCTCGCTCAAGGATTGCTGAAATTGCTGAGCCGATTGGGCCCATAAATCGGGGGAATCATTTGCCATCTTGTGTCCTCGCTATAACTAATTATTAATATAGGTACCAGTATCGAGTTTTAGTGCTTCAAAAAACTGATATTTCTTTCAACGCTCGCCCATCCTCTCGTTTATGTATATTATTCCTATTGCCTGGTTGTATGTTGCCCTCATGATGGCGGTGGCCGAAGCTACCCACTCCAACGGCACGCTGCTGGGAGCCGTCGTGACCTTTATCATGTATGGTCTGGCGCCCGTGGCACTGGTGATTTACCTGATGGCCGCGCCCGCGCGAAAACGCGCCATCAAGGCCCGTGAAGCAGCGGAACTGGCGCAGGCTCATTCAACGGAGCCAGACGCTGGCAGCGAGACGACCAGTGACACCGTCACGCCGGTAAGAAAAGAACCGTGACGATTGCTGCACGGTACACCAGTCCCGGCTGCCATCGTTGCCATACACTTGAGTTACTCCCCGTGCGGCCAGACGCAAACGCGCCAAACCTGGCAAATCGGCCAGCCATTTTTGACCGCACCGAGGCACAAAAAAGGCCTGGGCCGCCGGGTCATGGGTGACAAACTGGTCACGGACCTCGTCACCCACCTCAAACGCTTCAGGCCCGATACACGGGCCCAACCACACGATGACATCTGGCGGCTTGAAGCAGGCCAGCGTTTCTTCCAGAACCCCCTGCCCGCCCTGCCCCACTAAACCGCGCCAACCGGCATGCGCGGCGGCGACCCGGGTCCCGGCCGCGTTGCTGAACAAGACCGGCAGGCAATCAGCTACCAGCATGGTGCAGGCGAGGTGGCGCTGATCGGTAAAACTTGCATCACCCGGCGTCCCATCGAGAGTCTGGTCCGTCAGCGCAACCAATTGCGTACCATGTACCTGAGATAAAAAAACCGGATGCGCGCACAGCGCCTGTTCCAACAGGGCCCGGTTGACGGCGACTGCTGACGCAATATCTCCCACATGGTCTCCCAGGTTGAACGTCGCAAAGGGCGCTACTGATACGCCACCGACGCGGCTGGTGCACAGCGCCCGCACCTGCGGCGGCACTGGCCACTGGGGAACAAGCCAGTCGGGATTCACGTCAAGCCTTAAACGCCTGCAGCGCGCACATGCACCTTGTCATAGGCCTGCAACAGTTTGCGGTGCATTTCGCACCCTTCCAGCATCAGACCGGGCGCGCTGAGCCCCATGAAACGGTCAGTTTGCATGATCAGGGCGTGTGCTTGCGTCACTGCGCCCGCGCCATACAGCTGGCGCAAGGCATCCAGATAGGGCCCGGTACCGCCCATATCAGCCAAGTTAATGAGGCTCTGGATACAGGCATAGACACGCCGGCGCTGCGGGTTAATCTGGTCAAAGTGCTTGATCCAGTCACAGCCTTCGAGCGTGGCGGCTTCGTCGCCAATGGCCAGCGCCAACAAAGTTTTAAGCTCACCAACGCGCAAATCGCTCCAGAAGGAGCCGGCATCAGCCGCCAGACCAATCACCGCAGCGACCGGACGCTGGTCCGCTAGGGCGGATTCATTAAGGCTCTCCAGCAAGGCGGTACATTCTTCATCGTCCAGGTCGGACAGGTTCAAGATAGCTTCACGCAGGCTATTGGCGACACTGTTGTTCTCGAAATCAAGGTCATCCACCGGGTAAATTTCAGACATGCCGGGCACCAGGATACGGCAGGCATAAACACCCAGGTGGGTGAAGTCCGCAATATAAATCTCGCGTCCGTCGCGGTGAATACGGTCCACCGACCAGGCATAGTCTTCTTCGGTGGTGCTGCCAAAGTTCCACTGGCAAAACTCGTAATCCGGCACATTGCCCAAAAACTTCCAGCCGATGACGCCACTAGAGTCGACAAAGTGAATTTCAATATTAGTCGAACTGGCCAACTCCTCCTCATCAAATCCAGGCACCGGAAAGCCCGCCAGCGAGTCCAAGGCGCGCCCCTGCAACAACTCGGTCAGTGCGCGCTCCAGCGCAACTTCAAAGCGCGGATGAGCGCCAAAACTGGCAAAACAACCCTGGTCTTCAGGGTGCAGCAGGGTCACGTTCATCACCGGATAATGGCCGCCCAGGGAGGCGTCCTTGACCAAAATACCAAAGCCAGCAGCGCGCAAGGCCTTGATGCCCGTCGCTATGCGCGGGTAGCGGGCAATCACCGACTCCGGCACATCGGGAAGACAAATACCTTCACTGATGATGCGGCCTTTGATAAAACGCTCAAAAATTTCCGACAAGGCTTGCGTGCGGGCCTCGGCCTGGGTGTTGCCGGCAGCCATGCCATTGCTGACATACAGATTGCCAATAATGTTGACCGGAAAATAAGTCACCACGCCATCACGTTCACGCACGTAGGGGATAGCGCAAATACCACGCTCCTGGTTGCTAGAGTTGAACTCCACTAGGCTGCTGGCGTCGACGCTTCCCTGCGGGTTGTAAAACTTGTGCAACTTGGGGTTCAACACCGCCACCGGCCAGCTGCCATCGGCACCAGGCTCAAACCAGCGCTCCTGCGGGTAGTGCACGTGCTTGCGGTTAGCCACTTGGGGGCCGAGGTAAAAATGGGTCCAGAAATAATTGGTTGAGAGTCGCTCAAAAAATTCGCCCAGAGCACTGGCCAGACAGGCCAGACGGGTCGCACCTTTGCCATTGGTGAACAGGATCGGGCAGTCGCGGTCGCGGATATGAACCGACCAGATGCCTTCTACCGGATTTAGCCAGGATTTCTCCTCAATATGAAAACCGAGTGCCTGCAATTTGGCTTGCAGGGTCTTGATGGTTGACTCAAGTGAGGCATCTTTGCCGAGGATAAAGTTTTCGGTTTGCATGGGCGTAAAGCATACCCCAGAGCGGGCACGACGCCCAGACAAAAGCAGACGATAAACTATTGCGTTAGATACCCACCTAACAATCCACAGGAGACCTTCATGATTCTTGAACTTGCCGACATCCGCATTGAGCCGGGCCAGAACGCCGCTTTTGAAGAAGCTATCGAGCGCGGTCTCAAGAGCGTGATTCACCACGCCAAGGGATTTCAGGGCTATACGGTCAACAAAGGCATTGAAAACCCCGAACGTTATGTACTGCAGGTTTTCTGGGACACGCTGGAAGACCATACGGTGGGTTTTCGCACTTCACCCGCGTTTGCCGACTGGCGTGCCATCGTCGGTCCGTTTTTTGCAGGTCCACCGGTCGTCGAGCACTTTGATCTCGTAGCCAAATCGGCCTGAATTCCATGGCTTCCACCCACCCCGAGGCTGCCATGCACTACGTTTTTAACCCGCCCCCCCCGATTTCAGTACCCGTGCTGGGCTCGTCGGCCCGGTTTCCGGTCCACCGCATCTATTGCGTCGGTCGCAACTACGAAGAGCACGCCCAAGAAATGGGCTTTACCGGACGCGAACCGCCGTTCTTTTTTCTCAAGCCCAGCGACGCCTTGGTGATCGTCAACGCTGGTGACACCGGCTCCCTGCCTTACCCGAGCCTGACCAGCAACCTGCACCACGAAATCGAACTGGTGGTGGCGATCGGTCTAGGCGGCAAGAACATCAAGGCGGCAGACGCCCAGCAGTATATTTTTGGTTACGCCGTCGGTCTGGACATGACGCGCCGCGACCTTCAAAATGAGATGAAAAAACAGGGCCGTCCCTGGTGCATTGGTAAAGCCTTTGACCACTCGGCCCCGATTAGCCCATTGACGCTGGCCGCCCAAGCCGGCGACATCGCCAACGCCGAGATTGCGCTGACTGTGAATGGCCAGCAGCGCCAGCACAGCCAGATCAGCAAACTGATCTGGAACATCGCCGAAACCATCGAACACCTGTCAGCCGCTTGGGAATTGCAAGCTGGCGATCTAATCTACACCGGCACACCAGCGGGCGTGGCCGCGGTCGTGGCCGACGATATGCTGATGGGGTGCATTACCGGTCTGGAGCCACTCCGCATCAGGGTCGTCTGAGGCGGGTATTACATTTTCAAATTACACTGAGCCTATGTATCGCACCCCTATCAAACACTGCAAAAACTGCGGCATCGCCGTCATTTACCGGATTCCGGGCGACGGCGATACCAAACAGCGTGCGGTTTGCCAAGGCTGCCTGACCATCCATTACGAAAATCCGCTGAACGTGGTGGGTACCGTGCCTTACTGGGGTGACAAAGTGCTCCTGTGCAAACGCAACATCGAGCCTCGCTGGGGCAAGTGGACACTACCTGCCGGTTTCATGGAGCTCGACGAGACAGTAGCCGAAGGAGCGGCCCGTGAAACCGTTGAAGAATCAGGCGCCCAGTTTGAAATGGAAGGCTTGTTCTCGCTGGTGAATGTGGCGCGGGTGGGCCAAGTCCACTTGTTTTACCTGGCCCGCTTGCTCAGCGACCACTTTGAGCCCGGCTACGAAACCATAGAGGCCCGCCTCTTTTCGGAAGACGAAATTCCCTGGGATGAACTGGCTTTTAAAACCGTACGGGAAACACTGGAATGCTACTTTGCTGACCGCCGCGCTGGCCACTTTTCCATTCATGCCATCGATGTCCTATGACCTGCCCGTGCAGGCCAGCCTGCTGGGGGAGCTCTGGTTTTACCGCATCGGTCATTTTTTTACTACCCACGTCATGGACGACCCGGCCTGGCTGGCCCTGATATTTTGCTAACCGCCTCGGGCATGCTGCCTTGCTACGTTCTTCTTGATCTGGAAACCACCGGGGGCAACCCAGTGCAGGACCGCATCACTGAAATTGCGGCCGTGCGCATTGAAGGCGGGCAGGAAGTCGCGCGCTGGAGCACTCTGGTCAACCCGGGTACCACGATCTCATCCTTCATTCAGAATCTGACCGGCATCAGCAACGCCATGGTGGCCGAGGCACCGAGCTTCGATGCGGTAGCCACACGTTTGACTGAATTGCTCCGGGGCGCCGTGCTGGTGGCCCACAATGTGCGCTTTGACCACGGCTTTTTGCTCAACGAATATGCGCGCCTGGAAGTGCCCTTGCGCATTAAAACGCTGTGCACGGTGCGCCTGTCACGCCTGCTCTATCCGCAGCACAAGAGCCACGGACTAGACGCCATCATGCAGCGCCACAACCTGCACACCAGCACCCGACACCGCGCCATGGGCGATGTCGACATGGTGCTGGCCTGGCTGGGCCTTGCCAGTCATGAACTCGGCACCGACCACCTCCGGCAACAGGCACTGACCCTGTTGCAAAGCAGCGCGGCCCTGCCGCCCCAGTTGGAAACTGCGGTCAGCGATCTGCCCGAATCGCCCGGCGTTTACCGGTTTTATGGCGAAGGGCCACTGCCTTTGTATATTGGCAAAAGTATCCATCTGCGCAGCCGGGTGATGTCGCATTTTCAGGCGGCAGGCCGGGAAGCGCGCGAAATGCGCATTGCACAAGAAATTAGACGCATTGAGTGGACCGAGACGGCTGGCGAACTGGGCGCCTTGCTGCTGGAGGCCCGGCTGGTGAAAGAAATGCAGCCGGTTTACAACCGCCAGTTGCGCCGCGAACGCACCCTGTGTGCCTGGCGACTTGACGCCAATCCGCTGGCTCGCCCCCTGCTTACCCTGGTGCGCGGAGAAGACCTGCAGCCCCAACAGTTTGGCCACTTATATGGCGTCTACCGCTCCAAAAATCAGGCCACCAGCTTTCTTCGCGAACTGGCCGACAGCCATAGTTTGTGCCTGCAGGCCCTGGGGCTCGAATCAGGCAAAGGACGCTGCTTTGCGCATCAGATCGGGCGCTGCAAAGGGGTCTGTTGTAGCCAAGAAAAGTCTGAGCTCCACTACCTGCGGCTGCAACTGGCGCTCAATGCCAACAAGTTGCAGGTCTGGCCCCACCCGGGACGAGTCGGTCTGCGTGAGTACAACCCGCAGACCCAGCGCACCGACATTCATCTATTTGACCAATGGTGCCATCTGGCGACCGTGCACGACGCGGCTGAATTGACAGACGCCCTGTCAACCCGCCGTAGCACACTCGCTTTTGATCTGGACACCTACCGCCTAGCGCTCAAGCATCTAACTGTGACGAATTCTGGCGAAAATGGGGCTGAACTGATTCACCTGAATTAAGAAAGCAGAAAACGCTTAAATAACCTCGTCTCAGCGAGGCCGTAGACCGTAGCAGTCCATGAACCCTTGGATTGCCGAGCTGCGCTCGCAAAGACGAGCAACCTAGTTACTCGTCGCGTGGTTTTACGTCCCGGGGCTCAACATCAATCACGTTCGAATCGTCCCGTCGCGTCGGACGTTCTTGCCCTTGTCCCTCTCCAGGTCTTGGCGCTTGTCCCTGGGCACGATAAAAGCGATTCCACATGGCCTGCCGATTCATCTGGAAGGTCCAGGGCCGCACCGGCTGACCGGTCAATTTGGCCCACAAAGCCTGCAACAGCCAGACCGCCAGCAACACCATCGCAGCGACCAGCAGACTGGCCAAGAAAACCAGACCGGCCAAAAGTAGAATAACCCGCAAAATAAACCTAAAAATACTTCTCATGACTTGATCCAAAATATTAATCTTTCTTGATTAAACAGCCTCCACCTCACCCCGCACACGACGCGACAAGGCGTAGGGCGGTAAACCCTGCAACATGCGACGCCCATAGCTCTGGCGCAGCAGGCGTCGGTCATAACAAATCACCGTGGCGTGGTCGTCCTCGGTGCGAATGGCCCGACCGGTCCACTGCAGCAATTTGATGCCGGTAGCCGGCACCACCAGCTCTGAGAACGGGTCACGCCCGACACTTTTAAGCCACTCCGAGCGCGCCTCTTCGACCGGATCGGAGGGTGGACTAAACGGCAACTTAGTGATAAAAACCGTCTCGCATAACTTGCCCGGTAAATCGAGTCCCTCACCAAACGACTGCAGACCAAAAATAACCGAGGGTCGACCGGACTCGATCCGCGCCTGATGGGTCCCCAGCAGGCGGCCTCGCGCCATCTGCCCTTGCACCAACACGACGTCCTGGAGAAGGGGACCTAGAGCCTCTACGGCCGCCTTCATCTGCACCCGCGAAGTGAACAAGACCAATGCACCGTGGACCACCTGGTTTAAATCGGCCAGCAACTCGGTCACCATTTCACGGGTAAAGGCCTCGGCATTTTTGGGGTCTGTTTCGGTCTCCACCACGATCAGTTGGCCCTGAGTCCGGTAATTAAAAGGGCTCTCAACCTCCAGCGTGGAAACTCCGGGCAAATTATTGAGTCCGGCTTCCTGCAAAAAGTAGTCAAAACTGCCACAACTGGTCAACGTGGCCGACGTGACGACCGCACCACGCACCTGACTCCACAGGCTTTGGCGCAGTAAGTCACCGGGCACAATCGGACAAGCATGGGCCGTCAAAAAGACCAAGCCTGAACTCGTATCGGACTGGAGCCACTTGGCCAGCGGTTGCGGGCCGTGTTCCAACAACAGGCTACTGGTCTTCACCACGCTGCCCAGTTTAGGCGCCAACTGTCCCAGTTTGGCGTAAAGAAGCGAGCAAGTCACTGCCTGTGAAGGGTCTTCCTTGGCCTGCAATTTAACCTCCGCACCGAGTGCTTCCAGGGCTTTGGAGAGCGCGTCGGCATGACCATAGATCAGGGTGATCGGATCACACCAGGCCTCAGGCAGCACGCCATTTTTAAAACGATATACCGCGTCGTAGCCGGTGGCATTGACGTTAAGCAGGTCCATCACCATACGCCCGACATCAAATAAGGCGGTTTTAAGCTGTTGCGACAGCGTAGTCACATCCTGTGCCAGCGTCACATGCATCTTTTCGCTCACCTCTTGCAAGGTTTTTGGCAGTTTATCGAGCCAACGCAGACCCGACAAATCCATGCTGCTGGAGAACTGGTCGAGTGCCACTGCGGGTAAATGGTGACCCTCGTCAAACACCACCAGGCAGTTGTCCAATTCTGGCAACGCCTTGCGACCGAGCGAGGCCAGCACCAGATCGTGATTCGCCACAATGACATGGGCTTCGGCTAGTTGGGTGCGGGCATTATAGTAACTGCAGTCACGAAAACGCGGGCAGTGACGGGCCGTGCAGGTATGACGCTCGGCTGCCACCGCCGACCAGTCACGCGAATCAGGCTGCTCGGTCAAGGTGTCACGGTCGCCATCCCATTTACGACCCGCCAGCGCATCGGCCAGAGAGGCGTAAAGCTTCATGCGACGCTCTTCAGGATCTTCACCCTGTAATTGTTTGGCAAACGCTGCACGCGGCGGTGGTTGGTCTTCGTCGGCCCCAAACAGATCCTCAGTTGAATCGTCTTCGCCCAGTCCAACCAGGCGCTCCAGTTTTAATTTACAGATATAACGCCCACGCCCCTTGGCCAGCGCAAAGACAAACGGTGTCGACAGCACCGCCGCGAGCGCTGGCAGGTCTTTGGTCATCAATTGCTCTTGCAGTGCCACGGTAGCGGTCGAAATCACCACTCGGGTCTTGCGTGACAGCGCCAGCGCCACGGTGGTTGACAAATAAGCGGCCGACTTGCCAACCCCGG
>JBLHZH010000036.1:0-11407 GCA_047629695.1 Rhodoferax sp. | reverse complement strand
TTAACCCCATAAGGGGCAGAATCATAGCGGGGTCGCCACGTAGACTCAATTACGCCCGTCTTGTTTGGCCTGATAAAGCACTGCATCAGCCCGGCTGCTCGACGTGCTCGTCGTCGCTGTACTGGCTAACCCCCAGACCGACAGTGATCGGTATGGCGAGGCTTTAGTCCCCTTCCATCTGCTGGTATTCCTTAATGCATGTGCGGATTTTTTCAGCAACTTGCCGAGCCTCCTCCTGACGGCATTTGTTCAGCACCATCAAAGATTCTTCGCCAACCCAGCGCACCGCAATATCAGGCCGGCGCAACATTTGCTGAATTGGCTAGGCAACACGGCACAACACCCGGTCGCCGGTGGCGTGACCATACTGGTCGTTGATCGGCTTGAAATGATCGACATCCAGCATCAACATGGACACCGGGCGCGGCTGGCGAACGTACTCGGCTAACAGTTTGTCCATTAAAATGGTAAGGGTATGGCGGTTAAGCATACCGGTGAATTTGTCGGTCACGGCCATCTCCTCCAGACGGCGCGGGTAGCGCATGATTGACAGATTCATCAACAGCACGACTGAAAGTCGTGACCACCAGACAAATACCCAGGTTGATATAAAACGCCTGGCGCACGCCGATCAAGGCTGCGGACTCGTCTTTTTCAACAAATAAGTATCAGTCCAGTTCTGGGACGTAATGCACGTCAAGCAGGTAATTGACTCCTTTGGCCGTGTACGCGTAGCTGCCATTTTTTCCGCAAAATACGGTCGATAAGGTGCTTTATGCCGAGACGCGTATACAAATCGAGCGAGACCTGCCGAGCCTCGTTGCCGAAGAGGACCGCCTGCCCTTTGCTATCCGCAAAATAAATCGTGCGCTGGTAGCGTTGCTGATGGTCCTTGATGCGTAAATGAATGGCGTCAGTGGTGAGGCCAATGCCTGTGGCGCCCATGAACTGTCCAGAAAAATCAAATACTTTGTAATTGAAAAAATAGTCATGGCATCCTGATTGGCCATATCAAAGTCCACATTGATCTCGTAGGATTCTGGGAGGTCAGGCAGACGTTGACACCAGAGATCACGGGGCTCATGCGAGGAGACTTTTTAAAATACTGTCCCCGCTGTAGTAGTTTGAATTGAGTACGGAGACAAAAAACTATTGAGGGCGCCGTAGCGAAGCTTTATTTCCGGGAGGTAGCGGTTCATTTCGTCTACATTTTTTGCGCCCTTGAGCGCCCAGTCACATAAAAACGTGTCGTGTGCCATGGTGGAGAAAATTAGGACCAGCTGCACCAGGTCTTTTTGAAGGTCGACGTAAATATTATTGGCCACCAAGGGCAGTTCGCGGGCAACGATGCCTCAGAGAATCGCATTTTTAGAAACGAAGTAACGGCCCCGAGTCGTGGCAAAAATCTCGCCGATAACAAAAGACTGAGAGAGGCCAGCAGACGCCGGCCGTCAAAAACACGATGGCGTGAAACCATGAGTAATGATGATATTTATTGTTGTTTTCTGAACATTCATTACATTAGCTATTTTGCATCAAACTTGAATTGACAAAATTCACTGACATAAGGGACCTGGACTGCTGCGGCCTCGAAGAGACGAGGGTTCTTTGTCGTTACGAGCGCAGCGCGCTAATTTGCGCCCCTTTTGTCGCTGCAAGCGCCGCCACGAGATGTCAGGCCAAGGCGCGCTGGATGATAATTTTTTGTACCTCGCTGGTGCCTTCGTAAATCTGACAGACGCGCACGTCACGGTAAATGCGCTCAACCGGAAAGTCACTCACATAACCGTAGCCTCCCAAAGTCTGCAGGGCGGCGCTGCAGACCTGCTCGGCCATTTCACTGGCAAACAGCTTAGCCATGGCGGCCTCCTTGAGGCAGGGGCGACCGGCGTCACGCAAAGCGGCGGCATGCCAGATGAGTTGGCGCGCCGCCTCCAGTTGCGTAGCGCAATCGGCCAGCCGAAAACCCACCGCCTGGTGGTTGAAGATCGGCTGACCAAAGCTTTCCCGGTCTTTGGCATAGGCCAGCGCTACCTCAAAGGCACTGCGTGCCATACCCACGCTTTGTGCGGCAATGCCGATGCGCCCCCCCTCGAGCGCCCCCAAGGCAATCTTGTAGCCCTCGCCCTCTTGGCCAATCAGGTTCTCCACCGGAATACGACAGTCATCAAAGTTGATCTGCGCGGTATCGCTGCTGTGCTGGCCCAACTTGTCTTCAAGACGCGCCACCACGTAACCGGGCGTCTCGGTCGGAACCAGAAAAGCGCTCATGCCTTTTTTGCCTGCGCCCTTGTCCGTGACGGCAATGACGATAGCAACATCGCCGTTTTTACCGCTGGTAATGAACTGTTTGACACCGTTGATGACGTAGACGTCGCCTTCTCTCACGGCGGTGGTACGCAGACCCGAGGCGTCCGAGCCCACATGGGGCTCGGTCAGGCAGAACGCGCCCAGCATCTGGCCCTGGGCCAGCGGTGTCAGCCATTGTTTCTTTTGTACGGCATTGCCGTCGCGCATCAGGATGGCGTTAACCGGGCAGTTGGTGACCGAGATTGCCGTGCTCGTGCCGCCATCGCCGGCAGCGATTTCCTCCAGCACAAGCGCCACGGTAAGGTAGTCAAAGTTGGCGCCGCCAAACTCTTCAGGCACACAGATGCCGTAGGCGCCCAGCGCCGCCAGGCCTTGGTGCGCCTCGACCGGAAAGTAGTGTTCTTTGTCCCAGCGCGGCGCGTTCGGCCACAGTTCAGCCTTCGCGAATTCACGTACGGCATCGCGGATCATTTCCTGGTCGGGAGTGAGTAACATGGGGCTTCCTCTTTAATTTTTACAGCACCTCAAGCGCAACCGCGGTGCCCTCGCCACCGCCAATGCAGAGCGTGGCCACGCCTTTTGTCCAGCCACGGGCTTGCAGGGCATACAGCAGGGTGACCAGGATGCGGGCACCGGAGGCGCCAATCGGATGGCCCAGGGCACAGGCGCCGCCATTGACGTTAACGATGTCGTGGCTCAAATTCAAGTCGTGCATTAGCGCCATCGGCACCACGGCGAAAGCTTCATTCACCTCCCACAGGTCAACGTCTTTCACCGCCCAGCCGGCCTTGGCTAGCGCCTTATTGACAGCACCAACCGGGGCCGTGGCGAACCAGTTGGGTTCTTGTGCGTGGACTGCATGGCTAACAATTTTGGCCAGGGGTTTCAAGCCCAGTTGGACGGCAGTCGAGGCGCGCATCAGCACCAAAGCTGCGGCGCCGTCGCTGATGCTGGAGCTGCTGGCGGCAGTGATGGTGCCGTCCTTTTTAAAGGCGGGCTGGAGGGTCGAAATCTTCTCCAGCTTAACTTTTCCAGGTGCCTCGTCGGTGGCAATCACGCTGTCTCCGGTGCGGCCCTTGAGCGTGATTGGTGTGGTTTCTGCCGCAAAGGCGCCCGACTGGATGGCGGCCTGCGCGCGCTGCACACTGGTGATGGCGAAATGGTCTTGCTGCTCGCGGGTGAAGCCGTATTTGGCGGCGCAGTCTTCGCCAAAGGTGCCCATAGAGCGGCCAGCTTCGTAGGCGTCTTCCAGGCCATCGAGCATCATGTGGTCAAACATGCGGTCGTGACCAATACGATAGCCGCCCCGGGCTTTTTGCAGCAAATAAGGCGCGTTGGTCATGCTTTCCATACCCCCGGCGACCACCACATCGGCACTGCCAACCAGCAGCATGTCATGGCCGAACATGACAGCACGCATACCGGAGCCACACATTTTGCTCAAGGTCACGGCTCCGGCGCTGATCGGTAAGCCACCCTTAAAGCCGGCCTGACGGGCCGGTGCCTGACCCTGGCCAGCCATCAGGCAGTTGCCAAACAACACTTCGTTGACGGCGTCGGGGGCAACCCCGGCGCGCGCTACGGCAGCCGCGATGGCAGCACCACCCAGGTCGTGGGCCGCCAACGATGAAAACACGCCTTGAAAGCTCCCCATAGGGGTGCGGGCGGCGCCAACAATAACAATCGGATCAGTCATGGGCATAAGTCTCCTGTTTAGAAAATTCGAACTCAGCGCTCGACCGCTTCCGGTTGAAAGCGTTTCTCCTGCTCATAGGGGAATACGTCAAACACGTGACCTGCCTGAATGCGCTCTTTGTGGCCTTGCCAGAAAGCCACGTCCAGCAAGTCGGCGTGGTGTTTCATGAAGAACTCGCAGACCGCCGGATTGCCCAGCAAAAAAGGGGCAAAGGTCTCGGGAAACACATCTTTGGGGCCGACCCGATACCAGATTTCTCCCGACATCTCATCTTCTTCATTGCGCGGCTCGGGCACCCGACGAAAGTTGCAATCGGTGATGTATTCAATCTCGTCGTAATCATAGAACACGACCTTGCCATGACGTGTGATGCCAAAGTTTTTCCACAACATATCACCCGGAAAGATGTTGGCAGCCACCAAGTCTTTGATGGCGTTACCGTACTCCAGCACACCGCGCTCGATTTGCGCGCGGGCCTGCTGCGCCGGCCCAGGCGCCGGTTGGGCTTCGGCGCCGCCGGCGTCAAAGGCTTCCTGCAGATAAATATTGAGCGGAATCATGCGGCGCTCAATGTAGACATGCTTGATGATGACTTCAATGTGGCCATCGCCGTCACGGTCGCTGATTTCCAGTTGGCTGGGGGCAAACTTTTCAAGCTCGGCAATCAGGGCATCGTCAAAGCGGTCGCGCGGAAAACCGACCTCGCTGTATTCCAGCGTGTCGGCCATGCGCCCGACCCGATCGTGTTGTTTGACCAGCAAATACTTGCCCTTGATCTGCTCGCGGGTGGTTTCTTTTTGCAGTGGATAAAAGTCCTTGATGACCTTGAACACATACGGAAAACTGGGCAAGTCAAACACCAGCATCACCATGCCCTTGATGCCGGGGGCAATCCGAAACTGGTCGCTGGAATGGCGCAGGTGGTGCAAAAAATCCCGGTAAAACAGGGTCTTGCCCTGCTTGGCCAGACCGAGTGCGTTGTAGATTTCGTTGCGCGGCTTGCGCGGCATCATGCTACGCAAAAATTGCACATAGGCCGAGGGAATTTCCATGTCGACCATAAAGTAGGCACGGGCAAAGCTGAACAGCATTAGCAGGTCATCCTCACCAAACAGGGCGGCATCAATCACCAGTTGGTCTGTCCGGTTATGCAGGATCGGCAGGGCAAACGGGAACTCATTAAATCCGTTGATCAGCTTGCCGACAAGGTAGGCGCCTTTGTTACGAAAAAACAGACCAGTCAGCACCTGAATCTGAAAGTTGGCGCGCAGTTTGGCACCGCCCAAACGCTGCGTCATGGCGGCGTGCACGCGAGCCAGATCGCGATTCAGATCAGCAAAGGGCAGACGAAGCTCAAAGTCCTGCAGTATCTGTCGCAGGACTTCGCCCCGGTCGGCCGGTGTCGGGTAATAAGAGCGGTAGGTCGGGCGGACCTCGGACTCGCCGTTTTCAATGTACTCGGTACTGACCGCCGGGCGTACAAAGATGAAGTCGTTCTGGAAATAGCTGCGGTGCAGTATCTTGGTGGTGACTGAATTGAAAAAGGTCTCAGCCAACTCTGGCTGATGATGGTTCACCAGCAAACCGATGTAGTGCAGCTTGATTTGCTGCCAGATATCCATCGGCTGCTCGCCGGCCTTGAACTCACGCTCCAGCCTTCTGAAGCACTCCCGTACTCGCAAGTCGTAGAACTCGATGCGCTCGCGCTGGGCACGCTGCTGACCCAGCCAGTCGGCGGTCTCAAAACGGTGCTTGGCGCGGGCCGACTCGGTACGAAACAGCTGATAGTGACGGTTAAAACCGTTCATCATGGCCTTGGCAATCTCATAGGCCAGCGGGGAGTCGAGGCGAGCCGGAAACATTTAGCGGGTTCGTGTTGGCCGTGCAATCGCTGCCAACGCAGCACGGTAGCGCGGCGCCAGTTCATCTTCACAGGTCACGCTCATGTGCAGGTTCTGCAGCAGGCCGTCATGCACGCCATAGACCCAGCCATGCAGGGTGACGTTCTGACCTCGCGACCAGGCGTCTTGCAGCACAGTGGTTTGAGCCACGTTGATGACTTGTTCGACGACATTGAGCTCGACCAGCGCGTCATAACGGGCACTCTCCGGCAGCGTATCAAGCAAGCCCTTGTGCATATCGCGCACATCCTTGATATGGCGCAACCAGTTGTCGGCCAGGCCGATACGTACATTTTCAAGCGCCGCCTGCACGCCGGAGCAGCCATAGTGGCCGACCACCATGACATGCTCGACCTTGAGGCGCTCCACCGCAAACTGGATGGTGGACAGAGCATTGAGGTCGGAGTGCACCACCACATTGGCCACGTTACGGTGTACAAACACCTCACCCGGCTCCAGGCCGGTGATTTGGTTGGCTGGCACCCGGCTGTCGGAACAACCAATCCACATGTATTTGGGGTTTTGCTGGGACTTCAAATTGGTGAAAAAGCCCGGCCGCTCTAACTCCATTTGTGCCGCCCAGGTACGGTTGTGGGAAAAGAGATCTGTCAGTGAGGTATTCATGGAGCGCTATCTTAAACAGTTGTTACAACACCCGGCAGGGGGAGGCACTCAGGCGCTCAGCAGGTCTCGGCAAAGAGTTCGCGGCCAATCAACATGCGGCGAATTTCGCTCGTTCCCGCTCCGATTTCATACAACTTTGCATCGCGCCACAGGCGTCCCAGCGGGTAATCGTTGATATAGCCGTTACCACCAAAAATTTGCACACCGTCGCCGGCCATTTTGGTGGCCTGTTCGGCACACCACAAAATAACGGAGGCGCAATCCTTGCGGACTTGGCGCACATGCTCTACACCCAGCAAGTCCAGATTTTTGGCTACGGTGTAGGCAAATGAGCGACCGGCCTGCAGCACGGTGTACATGTCGGCCATCTTGCCCTGAATTAGCTGGAACTCGCCAATGCTCTGGCCAAACTGCTTGCGGTCATGAATATAGGGCAACACATTGTCCATGACCGATTGCATGATGCCGAGCGGCCCGCCAGTGAGCACGGCGCGCTCGTAATCAAGCCCACTCATCAGTACTTTAGCGCCACTGTTGAGACCACCCAAAATATTGTGCGCCGGCACTTCGACGTTGTGAAACACCAATTCACCGGTGTGGCTACCGCGCATACCCAGCTTGTCGAGCTTTTGCGCCACGGAGAAGCCCTTCATGCCTTTTTCGATCAGAAAAGCCGTAACGCCACGGGCGCCCAGCTCAGGCTCGGTCTTGGCATAGACCACCAGCGTATCGGCGTCTGGGCCGTTGGTGATCCACATCTTGGTGCCGTTAAGCAGATAAAAGTTACCCTGGTCTTCGGCCTTGAGTTTCATGCTGATGACGTCGCTGCCGGCGCCGGGCTCGCTCATAGCGAGCGCCCCCACGTGTTCGCCCGAAATCAGTTTAGGCAGGTATTTTTGTCGCTGTTCAGGCGTGCCGTTGCGCTTGATCTGGTTGACACACAGATTACTGTGCGCGCCATAAGAAAGGCCGACCGAGGCTGAGGCGCGCGAGATTTCTTCCATCGCCACCATGTGCGCCAAGTAACCCATGCCGGCACCACCCTGCGCCTCATCGACGGTGATACCGAGCAGGCCGAGATCGCCCATCTTACGCCACAGGTCCATCGGGAACTGATCGGTTTTATCGATCTCTGAGGCACGCGGGGCGATCTCGATTTGTGAAAACTCATAGACGGCATCGCGCAAGGCGTCAATGTCTTCACCGAGTTGAAAGTTAAGTCCAGGCATGGGCATGGTGTCTCCTTTTATAGTTTTGCTGACGACGGGTTAAATAATTGTGTGCTGCGGCTTTTGGCCAACAGGGCACGTGCCTCGCGCTGGTGCACATTGAGTTCGTCAAGGGTGTCCTGCAGGTCGGCCATCTGGTCTTCGAGTTGTTTTTGATGCTCGGCAATTACCAGCAGAAATTTTTCCAGTTGGGGCCCGGTATCACGCGGGCTGTCGTACATGTCAATAATGTCCTTGGCCTCGGTCAGACTCAGGCCTAGTCGTTTGGCACGCAGCGTAAGCTTCAGGCGGGTCCGGTCGCGTCCGCTGTAAACCCGGGTCCGACCGCCGGGACCGGAACGCGCAGGTTGTAATAAGGCCATATCTTCATAAAAACGGATGGCACGGGTGGTCAGGTCAAATTCTTTTGCCAGATCGCTAATGCTGTAAGTAATGGCCATGGTGTGAGGGAGAGGACAAAGGTGACAGCAGCAGAAGGCCGTGCCACTTACAATGTCTGAATTGATTGACGTTTACGTAAACGTCAATTATGTCGCAAATCAGGAGCTCCTTTGAACCACGCCATCAACGAACTTGAAAAACAGCTGAACTATCCTTTGGGTGATCGGTTGCCCGAGCCCGGCAGCGCCGTGCTGGTCGCCCCGGGCGTGAAATGGCTGCGCATGGCACTGCCCTTTGCGCTGAACCACATCAACCTGTGGCTGTTACGCGACGAGATCGAGGGTCAACCGGGCTGGAGTGTGGTCGATTGCTGCATCAGCTCAGAGGAAACCCGGGCGCAATGGGAGCAGGTGTTTGACAATGAACTGGAAAGCATGCCAATTTTGCGTGTGATCGTGACCCATATGCATCCGGACCACATCGGCCTGGCACACTGGTTGTGCGAGCGCTGGCAGGTGCGACTCTGGATCAGCGCGACCGACTTCAACGTGGCTCACCGTGCAACTGAAGGGCAGAACGCCTTTGGAGGTCCCTCAGCGGCTGCATTTTTTGCCTCACATGGACTCAATGCGCCCGACACCGTGGCCCATATTAAGGGTCATGACAACTATTTCTCAACTCTGGTGCCAGCGGTACCCCAGCAGTACCAACGCATGATGGACGGAGATCGGATAACCATCGGTGGGCGCCAGTGGCACTGTATCAGCGGCTACGGCCATGCTCCGGAACACATTGCACTGCACTGCGAAGAACTTCAGGTATTGATTGGCGGCGATATGATGCTGCCGCGTATTTCCACCAATGTCAGCGTCTATGACCAAGAGCCCGAATCCAACCCGCTCCGGCAATTTTTGGACTCGGTTGACAAGTTCCGACCTCTGGGGTCACAAACACTGACCCTGCCCTCACACGGCAAACCCTTTACCGGCCTGCATGCGCGTATTCAGCAGTTACATGACCATCACCGCGACCGGCTGGCCGAGGTGATGGAAGCCTGCACAGCACAACCCGGCAGCGCTGCCGACATGCTGCCCGTGTTGTTCAAACGCACACTGGACCTACACCAGACCACTTTCGCCATGGGCGAGTCAATCGCCCATTTGCACCTTCTATGGTTTGACGGTCGCTTAAAGCGCACCTTGGACAGCGATGGCATTTACCGGTTCCAGCTTTGAAGGCCCTGAATCATGACCCCTTTTTCTTGGTCACCACCGGCTTGGCAACCCACGTGCGGCTGACGTCGTCCCACGTGTGCGTGCGTACAAACTGACGAGCTTCCTCACGCACTTACTGGCGTGTCACCTTGCTCACATCACGCGATTTGCCCTCTAGCGAAATCCAGGCGTCAGAAACCGGATCAAAGCGGCGATTCAAGGTACGCCGCTTGAAGCGAACCAACGGACTGCGCCCGGGGTGGCGACGCAAATTTGTGCACCCCACCCACAGCAAGCACACCCTGCCCCTGTCACCCCATGTGCTGGCCCGTCAGTTTGAGAAGCCACGGCCTAACCTGGCCTGGGTGTACATTCGCACGCGCAGCGGTTGGCGGTATCTGGCCGCGGTAATGGACTTGCACGCGCGCAAAATTGTGGGCTGGGCAATGGCACCCGAGATGCCTGCAACGCGGGTCTGCACGGCCCTGCAAATGGCTATCGTACAGCGCAACCCGACAGCCAGTATGGTGGTTCATTCAGACCGGGGGACGCAGTACGCCAGCGCCCAGCATCAAGGGCTGTTGAAACAGCACGGACTGGTGGGCAGCATGAGCTGTAAAGGCAACTGCTGGGATAACGCCGTCATGGAGTGCTTCTTTCTGAACTTGAAGAGGGAACGGGTCTGGCTAAAAGATTAGGCCAACCACAGCAAAGCCCTAACCGATGTGGCGGACTACATCGTGGGCTTTTACAACAGCACGCGGCTACGTTCCAAACTGGGCAACTTGTCACCCAACGCTTTCAAGCGTCAATCGGCAACTCAACCACCTATTAATAGGTCCGAAATTACTTGACCGCCACAATTACGATCGGCTGTCGTCGCAGAGACGGCGACCGAGCCGGCAGGAGCCTTGCAGGCCCAGTACGAGACGCTATTGCCACAACGCGGCAACAACCCCTTTTAGCACCCGCTTTACCTTGAATCTGCTGAATCAACGCATCATTTAAAGGGCAATATATATGCGCTGGTGAGCTACCCAATTGCTGAGGTGAACAGCACACTTACCAACCCGGCGCACTGGTGTGATGTATTGATCCTGCATTTGAATACAAAATATTGTCGAGCTGTACTTAACGCCAATGACAGTCGACTGGATATGAGCCCAGCACAAACAATTCTAGGCCCTTGATGACACCTATGCCATTGATTTCAGCTACCGTGTTTAGCAATACAGTCAACTACTTCGACGTCATCCTCATGGCCCAGAAAGGACCTATCGGCACCCGGGATTACCGCATTCAACTCGATGCGGTAGGGGCTCCGGATAGGCAGACTTTTTTGCATCTGACCTATGCTTATGGCTTTAATCTGACGGGACGACTCGCGATCCTTGGCAACCTCGCAACGGCGGGACGGCGGGACGTGACAAGGTAGGATTTTCTGCCAGTAACGACCCTTCAGGCTACCTTGGCGGCGTGCGTGGGACAGTGGAGCGCAATACGATGCGCGACTACCTGGCTATTGAGGCCTACCTCGGCACACTCGCAACGCCGTCGGCCAGACAACTGGATCAACAGCTGCAAAACTGGTTTAACGCCACGGAGTTATATGCCCAGCAACTGCATGAGGTTGACCGGGAAAGCGACCTGGATATGAAAAAACGCGAATACCTGCGCCAGCAGCAATCGCCCTAGCCTGGCGGTCTGACGGCAGACTCAGGACCAGCGCGGCACCGACTCGTCCCGCAGTTGGCCGCGTAAGACAGCGTAATCAGGCACCACCGAACGCACAGTGTCCCAAAAACGCGGGCTATGGTCCATGACGCGCAGATGGCTGAGTTCATGCGCCACTACATAGTCGATAACAGGCAGGGGGTAATGCATCAGGCGCCAGTTGAGGCGAATGCTGCCATCAAGACGGGCACTGCCCCAGCGGGTGCGGGCGTTGCTGAGTGACAGCGAACGCCACTGCACTTGCAACTGGGGTGCAAAGTGGTCGAGCCGCTCAATAAACAAGGGCTTGGCCTGCTGCATTAGCCAGACTTGCACGGC
>JBLHZH010000035.1:0-11578 GCA_047629695.1 Rhodoferax sp. | reverse complement strand
CCCACGGGTTTTCTGTCTCCACCACCACTATCAGCAGCTTGCGTAACCATCGACGTACTGGCGCAGAAACTGGGTATGGACAAGGCCGAGATTCGTGCCAAAAAATTTATCAGGCGCGAACAGTTTCCCTACACCTCCACCTTCGAGTTTGAATACGATTCGGGCGACTACCAGACTGTGCTCGACAAGGTACTGCAGGCCGTGGACTATGAAGGTCTGCGTGCAGAGCAAGCTGTCAACCGGGCTGACCCCGACTGCCCGACGCTCATGGGCATTGGCCTGGTGAGCTTTACCGAGGTGGTTGGCGCTGGTCCTAGCAAGATTTGCGATATTCTGGGTTTCGGCATGTTTGATTCGTATGAGATTCTTATGCACCCAACCGGTAGCGTCATTGCCCGTATGCGTACAATTTTTCAAGGCTAGGGCCACCAGGCGACCTATGCCCAGATCATTGCTACCGAACTCGGAATTTCATGCGAGGTGATTCAGGTTAAAGAAGGCGACACCGATACGGCGCCCTACGGCTTGGGCACCTATGGCTCGCACTCTACGCCCGTGGCCGGGGCGGCCATCGCCATGGCGGCCCGTAAGATCCACGCAAAAGTCAAAAAGATTGTGGCTCACCTGATGGAGGTCAGCGAAGCTGACCTCGAATGGGAAATTGACCGCTTCAAGGTGCGTGGCGATGATGCCAAGTTCAAGACCATGAAGGAGATCGCCTGGGCCGCCTACAACCAGCCACCCGAAGGACTGGAACCGGGCCTGGAAGCGGTGCATTACTACGATCCGCCCAACTTCACCTTTCCGTTTGTCGTATACCTGTGTGTGGTCGACATCGACAAAGGTACGGGCGAAACCAAGATACGCCGCTTTTATGCGCTGGACGATTGCGGAACCCGCATCAATCCGATAATTATTGAGGGGCAGATTCACGGTGGCCTGACCGAAGGGTTTGCCGTTGCCGTGGGGCAACTGTTGTCGTTTGATACGCAAGGCAATATCCAGGGCAACTCGTTGATGGACTACTTTTTGCCCATTGCGGTTGAGACCCCCAAGTGGGAAACCGACTTTACCGTGACGCCGTCACCGCACCATCCGCTGGGCGCCAAGGGCGTAGCCGAGTCGCCTTACGTCGGCAGTATCCCGACCTTGACCAGCGCCATGGTGGACGCCTTTGCGCATCTGGGTGTCACACACTTTGACATGCCTCACACCGCATTCAGGGTGTGGCAGCAGCTGAAAAAATCTGGGCTTGCCCGCTGAGGTGTTTCCGGCGGGCGGCTGCGCCATGGCGTACCCGTCCGCTTGTTTTTAGAAAGAGTTCATATAAGTCACGCTTGATAAACAATACCCTATCACCTCTGGTGTAGACGCTGCGTTGGCCGTTCTGTCCAATATGCCTGAACTGGCGACCTGCATGTCTGGTGCGCAAATCACCGAAGAGATTGATGCGACTCACTTCAAGGGCAGTGTCCGGGTCAAGGTCAACCCCGCTTTGGCCGCTTTTGCCGGCACCATTGAGGTGCTGTCGCTGGACTCGGTCGAGCGCAAGCTCAAAACGATAGGCAAAGGCGCTGACAAAGGAGGCTCCTTAGCCTCCATGGAACTCACTGCCACGTTAGTGCTAGCTGAAAAAGGTCAATGCACGCTACAAGGCCATGCTGATGTGATTGTCAACGGCAAGTTCGCCCAGTTTGGGGGGCGTGTGATGACTTCGGTGTCCGACATGATACTGACTCAGTTTGCTGAAACTTTTTTCCAAAAAGCGCAATTTATGCAGGGCACTGTTGTACCGGTTAGCGGTGATGCAAATGGAGTTCCAGGGGCGGATCCCGCTGTAGCCCCGGTAAAGTCATCTGCTGCCGCACCGGTGTTTGCCAAGGAGCTCAATGGGCTGGTCATTTTGTGGATGCTGATTCGCAACTTCTTTATGCGTCTCTTTGGTCGCCAGAGTTGAAGTGATGCCGGTTCATGACACAAACCTTGACTACCCCTGACGGCCTTTGCGAGCGCCTGTTCAAGGCGGGCTACGTTGCGGATGAGGACCTCGCTAGTCTGGTCTGGATGGTACTGTCACTCGGGCGTCCGTTGCTTTTAGAGGGTGCTGCAGGCGTCGGTAAAACCGCTATTGCAGGTGCTTGTGCATGAGCAATGGGTCGCCCGCTACTTCGGCTGCAGTGTTATGAAGGCCTGGATTTGAGCCAGGCCGTTTATGAATGGAACTACAGTCGTCAGCTACTTGAAATCCGCTTGGCTGAGGCCGGTCAGGGCGATACCAGCAAGCTGCGTGACGACCTGTTTTCCGAAACTTTTTTGCTGGAGCGCCCGCTGCTGCAGGCAATTCGTTCACCCGAGCCCTGCGTTCTGCTGATTGATGAGATTGACCGTGCCGACGATGCCTTTGAGGCCTTTTTACTTGAAATGTTGTCGGAGTACCAGGTTACGGTGCCCGAACTGGGTACGCTCACCGCACGCAGCAAACCGCTGGTCATTTTGACCAGCAATGGCACGCGCGATTTGTCGGATGCGCTGCGCCGGCGCTGCCTGTTTCACTATCTCGACTTTCCGTCGCTGGGCCGCGAGATCCAGATTGTGCGCACTTTGGTGCCTGAGGCCGCCACCCGGTTGGTGGAACAAGCTGTTGCGTTTGTCCATCGGTTGCGCCGCGAAGACCTCGATAAAACGCCCGGCGTGGCCGAGACGCTGGATTGGGTACGCGTGCTGTTCAAGCTTGGCCACGGCGAGTTGCCAATCGACCCGCAAGCGCTGGTGCCGACGCTGGCCGCGCTGCTCAAAACCCGCAACGACCGCTGGCAGGTCACGGTGGAGCGCATTGGCAAGCTGATGGACGGCCCGCGCATCGCGCAGGATGTGGGTGCGGCAGGTGCCATGAAGTGATGCCAGTGACGATTTCCATGCCCGCCGGCACCGACCCTCTGCAACGCTTGGGCGAATTTGCGCACTACCTGCGCGAGCACAGATTTTCGCTAGGTTATGCCGAATTGGAACTGATGGCCCGTGCCGCAGCCGCGCTGCCTCTGGCGCAATGGTCCCGCATTGAGGCGCTGTGGCGCAGTATTTCTACAGGCAGCCACAAGCAATGGCTCAAATACCCGGAACTGCATCAGGCATTCTGGTTCCCGCACAAAGTCAGGGCTTCCACGCGCAGTTCGGGTCTAACGCAACGCGGTCGCTCACTGCCCGAATTGGTGCAGCAAATGCACAGCGATATGGGCAGCACTCCCCCATGGTGGCGCAACCCACTGTGGGCATGGCCCAGCAGCCAGGCGCTGGCGACGTCGAATTTGACGCTTCGCCCCAGCGCACCCAAGGTGGAGCCACCCGGTCAGATCCGCTGGAGCAGCGCGACTTTGCCGATTGGTTGCCCGGCGACATTGCGCGTTTTGAGTCGGTGGTTGACGTGCTCAAGCGCCACCCCGTCAGCGGCCCGATTCACCTGCGCCATTCGCTGCGGGCCGCGTTGGCTACCGGCGGCGAGCTGGTCAAGCTGCACTACGTGCGCCGCCAGCGCCGCCCGCCGCGCGTGGTGGTGCTGGTGGATGTGAGCCGCTCTATGGATGTGCACGCGCAGTTTTTTCTGCACCTGAGCCGGGCTTTTGTCGAAGTCATGGACGCACGCGCTTTTGTGTTTCACACCCGACTGGCCAATGTCACGCCGCTCATGAAGCGGCGCAGTAAACGCGTGCAGGAAAAGGTCAATGCCGTCACCTCTGGCTTTGGCGGCGGCACCCGTATTGCTACCTGCCTACACGAAGCGCTACACCTGCATCTGACGCGCAGTTTGGACCGGGGTGATTTGTTTTTGGTGTTCAGCGACGGCTACGATACCGACCCACCGCAAGCCCTGGCCGAGGTGCTGGCGCAGGTTCAGGGTCGTGGTGCGCGCGTATGCTGGCTGCACCCCACGGCTCAGCTACCGCAGTCTGAAGCCATGAAGCTGGCAGCACCCTATGTGTCACGCTTTATGCCCGCACACAATTTGGCCAGCCTGATGCGCCTGCCCGAACTGCTGGTTTGAACTTTTGATGTCATTGCGCCTTTAATTAACCAGGAACCACCACGATGGGATGTTTACTAAAACAGGGCGGCGGGCTTTATGCCCGCCTACGCGTGGGCGCCTTACTTTTGGCGGCGGGCGAGGGCGCCCGCATGGGCGGTGTCGCTAAGCCGTTGATCCGGTTGCAAGGGGTACCGCTGATCAACCGCCAGCTGATCGCGCTCAGCGGTGCGAGCGTCGACGAAGTCGTGGCTGTGACCGGCCATGCACGCGAAGCGATTGAGGCCCAGGTGCAGACTTTCCCAGTCACGTTGGCGCACAATCCGGCCTATGCCGACGGCCAGCAAGGTTCGGTGCGTGTGGGACTGGCGGCGCTCAGCGGCCATTTTGATGCCGTGTTGGTGGTGCTGGCTGACCAGCCACTGATTGGTTCCGCCGATCTGACTGAACTGATCGCCGCCTTTAAAACGCGCCCTGCCGGCAACGTTGTGGTACCCGTGGTGGGCGGTCAGCGTGGCAACCCCATCGTGCTCGACGCTGTTGCCCATACCCAGATTCTGGCCAGTGACACTAATTTGGGCTGTCGCTACTTGATTGAGTGCCAGCCCGCACTGGTGCACGTACATGAAACCGTTAATACCCGTTTCATTACCGATCTGGACACCCTGCAGGACGTGGAACAACTCGCCCAGCGCACCGGATGGCGGCTCGAATTGCCTGATTCCATTGTCTAGGATGCTGCGTGAGCGAAGCCCCGGTTACTTTGCAACAGCACTGGCCGGTACCGCTGGCGATCCATCGGTTCAAGCGTGCTGCCGAAATCAATCAGGTGTTGGCGCGGGCGTTTATGGCGATGCGCACCACTGATCCGCAGGCGCCCGCCAGCCGCTTTTACGCCAGCGCCGATGATTCTCTGCGCCGCATCGACTTGCCCGAGTTCCAGGCTTTGCTAAGGTTCATTGCCGTATCGATTCAGGCTACCGTCCAGCAAGCCAACGCAGGGGTCTGGCCTTCAGGCCGGCACGGCCTTCAACTTGAACTCACAGGGGTCTGGTTTCAGATCCAGAATGGTGCCGCCTTTCATGATATTCACACGCACGGTAACTGCTCATGGTCTGGCGTGTACTATGTGCAAATCGACCCGCCTGCGCATCGAATGGCCTATTCTGAATTAGGCGGACTTACTGGGACTACGCGTTTTTACAGCCCCATGTTTCCCTTGCTCGGTGGCGCCCACATTGATATGGGTAACGCCTTTTTGCAGCAGGCCACGCTTGACATCACGCCGCATGAAGGGGATCTGGTGTTATTTCCTGCTTTTCTACCGCACAAAGCCATGCCCAATGCGGGGGAGCGCGACCGCACCATTGTGTCATTTAACGCACAAATACGCGCACCCGGTGGCGACCAGTTGTTTACGTATGCCGGGGCTTGATGGCGGAGTGACATGACGTCAGGCGTATGGCGGTGGAAAACTAACCCCCTGTTATTTACTGTGATTAACTTGGCAATTTTCTCATGTCCAGCCTATATTGCACACGGGCCTTAAACACTTATTTATATTAAGGGAATGAAGGCTCCAGCCGGTTAAGGATAATTAGTGGCTATGGATTCTCTCTCTCAACTTGCCCTGGGTGCAGCCGTTTCAGTCGCCGTGATGGGCCGCCGCACGGCAGTTTGGAAGGCTGCGCTGTGGGGCGCGGTGGCGGGTACACTGCCCGACCTTGATGTCTTCATCGACCAAGGCGATGCCATCCGCAATATGGTGCTGCACCGCGCTGAAAGCCACTCGCTGTTTTGGTTGACACTGCTCTCCCTGCCTGTTGCCGCTTTGGTCGCGCGACTGCAGGGTGAATGGGGCTTGATCCGGCGTTGGTGGTTGGCGATTTGGTTGGTGCTGGTGACTCACCCGCTGCTTGATGCCATGACTGTCTACGGCACACAACTGGCGCTGCCATTTTCCAACCATCCGTTTGGCGTGGGGAGCATCTTCATCATCGACCCGTTGTACACGTTGCCGCTGCTGGTCGGCCTGGTTTGGGTGCTTGCGACGCGCGGTGGGTACCGGGGGCGGGTGGTCAATGGCGTTGGACTGCTGCTCAGCACAGCTTACCTGGCCTGGGGCTTTGCAGCGCAACAGCAAGTGATGCAGGTCGCTCGCGCCTCGCTGGCGCAGCAAGGCATCGTGGTTGAGCACCTGCTGGTCACGCCCACGCCGTTCAACACCGTGCTGTGGCGGGTGGTTGTGGTGGCAGGGGACGACTACTTTGAGGGTTTTTACTCGCTGCTTGATGCGCAGCCGAAGATTGAGTTCGATCGCTACCCACGCGGCATGTCACTGGCCGCCGAGTTGCAGGACATTGACGGCGTGCAGCGTATTGTGGCGTTCACTCAGGGCTTCTATATGCTGGCGCAGCGTGGCAACCGTTTGTTGATCAGTGACCTGCGCATGGGGCAGGAGCCGAACTATTCCTTCACTTTTGCCGTGGCCGAGCGGCACAGCCCGTCTGTGGCCTTGGTTAAGCCGGTGCAGATCGCCGTGTCTCTCGACATCCCGCGCAGTCTGGCTTGGTTATGGCGTCGGGCGCTAGGTGAACGCTTGCCGCCGCCGGAGTAGCAGGCCAAGCAGGGGTATTTTCAATTGGCAACTGGCAACTTGTTTCAAGTGTGAGTTTGCCTGGGTCCGCTGCGACAAAAATGTTTGACTACCGATTTTCATAGAAAAGAATTAATTTACAAAGAAACCCTGCGTGAGCTAAAGCCTATTTTCTTTATTGGCCTTTGTGCCACTTGTGCTGGCTGCTGTGCTGTTAATCGGCTTTAGTTGGCCGGCCAAACGTGCCATACCGGTGGTCTTTGTGGTCACCGTACTGATTGCGCTGACCGCCTGGAGTATGACGTTCAATCGGCTGGTTGCCCCCAGCCTTCAGGGCTTGATTTTGACGGGCTCGATTCTGTGGATCATCTTTGGCGCCATTTTGCTGCTTAATACCTTGAAGCACTCTGGCGCCATCACCTTGATTCGCAGTGGTTTTGCCAGTATCAGCCCTGATCACCGGATACAGTTCATTACTGTTGCCTGTTTGTTTGGTTGCTTTATTGAGGGAGCCTCCGGCTTGGGCACGCCGGCCGCCGTGGCGCCACCCTTGTTGGTGGCATTTGGCTTTCCGGCGCTGGGCGACGTCATGCTGGGCACGATGGTGCAGTCCACGCCGGTCTCTTTTTGCGCGGTGGGTACGCCCATTGTTGTGGGGGTTAACGGGGGCGTGGATCGAACCGGTATCACTGAGCGGTTGATTGCTAGTGGCTCCGATTGGTATACCTTTTACCGGCTGATCACCTCTGAAGTTGCCATCATGCACGCCATCATCGGCATATTGGTGCCGCTGCTAGTGTGCGTGATGTTAACCCGCTCTTTGGGTCGCAACAAATCCTGGGGTGACGGCTTGGCGGTTGTCCCGTTTGCGATTTTTGCCAGTCTCGCCTTTGTACTTCCGTATGCGACTGCCGGGATTTTTCTCGGCCCTGAGTTTCCTGCCATGGTGGGTGCCCTGGTTGGCGTAATCATTGTGGTGCCAGCTGCCAAAGCCGGCTTTTTGTTGCCCAAGAAAACTTGAGACTTTGCTGACGCCAAAGACTGGCCTGTGACTTGGATGGGCAGTATCGAAATCAAGCTTGACCAGTTATCGAGGAAACTGCCTATGTTTATTGGGCTGGCTTGGTTGCCCTATTTACTGCTGGCCGGTCTGCTGGTGGTGTCGCGTGTCAATGTCGACATCAAAGCTTTCTTCAGCAAAAACCGGTCGCTGGGTTGGAGCAACATTTTGGGTCAGACCGGCGTCTCCGATAGTATCCAGTTCCTGTACTTGCCAGACGGCATCATCGTGTTGGTCGTGTTGGATACTTACTTGCTGCAACGTATGAAGTTTGGTGAGCTGAAGGCGGCCGTCACTGAGTCCTTTGCAACATTGCTGGGTGCTGATTTTTACCATTTCCATGGTCTGTATTCTGATCAATTCAGGCGTTAATATGTTGGCTTACCCTCTATGCCAAGAGCCGTGGCTGAACTGATGGTCAGTAGTGTTGCTAATTTATACCTCTTTTTGCTGCGTCTGTTGGGGCATTGGGCGCCTTTATTGCTGGTTCCATCACCGTCTTCAATCTGAAGATGGCGCAGTTTCAGTTTGATACAGCCGAGTTGATCGGTGTCTCCAAGTGTCGTGCTGATTGCTGCCCAGGCGTTGGGTGCGGCTGCCGGCACACGATTGCTATTCACCCTACTGTGGCAGCCTCGGCTACCGTGGGTCTGCTGGTGCGTCAGGGGCAGGCCATTCGTATGAATATTATTCCGGCGATTTACTACCTGATCATGGCCTACCTGCTGATCTTGGGCGGTTTATGGGGTGGGTATCCGTGACCCCTTGATGTAAGCTTGGGCTGAGATAAATTCTTGTTTCATGAGGTTGGTCTGTAGGTAAATAGCCAGTCAGGTTGCTTTTTAAAAAGCAGGCAGCACGCTTACAATTGTTGGTGGTTTCTGTCTGATGGAACTGTGAATTTCTCTAGGAGGATAAGTCGGGATGATCCAATCTATCAAGAAACAGGATGCCAGCGTGGCCATGCCGATCGATGAAGACGGGCGCTCCACACAGCAGCGCTTCTATGCGGGTGATGTCATTTTTACCGAAGGCATGTCTTCGAGTCACATGTATGTGATCAAGGAGGGGGAGGTCGATATTTATATGATCCGCGAAGAAAAGCGGGTGGTGGTCGAGTCTCTGGTGCGGGGTCAGTGCTTTGGCATGGCGCCGCGCCTGCTCAGTGGCAGCCGCACCACCAATGCTGCTGCCAAGACTTATTGCGAGTTGTACCTAGTTGAAAATGACAAGCTTGATGAGGCTCTGAACACCAGTCCCAAGCTGGTGCGCGGCATTCTGCGCACCCTGGCCGAGCAGGCCGCCGTGGCCAATGAGCTGATTGCCACCCGGGTCAATTACCAGCCCGATATTTTGGTTTATGCACAACTGCTCTACATCCTGGGGATTGCCGACATCGGCAAGCTCAAGGCCGAAGCGGTGTCGGGTCAGGCCCATTCGGCGCAGGCCAGTCCAATGTTGAGTGATGTCTTTAGTAGCGCCCGTGCCCTGCTGGGTCACTCCGATGCGCATATTCGTGGCAGCATCGGCAAATTGGTTATGCTGCACTTGATCCGCATTGCCGACGAAAAAGGCAATGGCAAGCGCGTTTTTTTCTCGCCCAAGGATATTGTTGACCAGGCCCGTAAGATCGCCAGTGCAGACAAGGATCATGGGAAACTTGATTATGAATATATCAACGTTGATGAGTTCTCTGCCTTGGTTGATGTCGATCGTGCCATTCTTTTGAAAAAGCTGGCGGGTGGCGAGTTTGCTGAGGATATTTTTATTTTTCGCAAAAGCGAAATCATGCGTCTGTTGAACGATAAAGGGCGAAAATTCTTTGTCGACCGTAAGATCAAGTCAGCGGAGGAATTTGTCGAGATCGCAGATATCGAATTCGCAGATCAAAAATCATGTTTTGAAGTCATCTCCCGTTGCGACGTCTATGACCTCGCTAAATTGATTGGAAGTAGCGAGGATGCGATCGTTAAAAGTAAGGTTATGGCCTGTTTGTCACGCGCTAAGCAGGAAGAGCTTGAGAGTGACCTCAGTGGTCTGAAGCAGGTCGATCCGATCGAGGCTCAGCAGATTGGCAAAGCCATCATCCAGGACATCAAGGCGAAGATGCTCAAGCTGGGCTGATGTCGGGCAGCGACAGGGCGTGAAAAACCTGAATCGCGGCCCAGGCATCGTTGGCGCTATACAGGATCTGACTCTCTGTCAGCTCCCGATTAGCCCAGTTTGAGGTAGTGACTTTTTTTGACTTTAAAAATCGTCGGTTAAAGACTACTGCTACGGCGCCCCGGACACCGATCTCCTTGATGTAGCCTTTGTCCCGAAACACCCGATTCAGGTCCAGCAAGTTGCAGGGCTGCACACCTAAGGTGCGTTTGATTTGCACATGGTCGCCAGCCAGACCAAAACCGACCTTGGTAATATGGTTGGCTTGCAGCAGCAGGCTGACAAAATGGCAGCAACCAGTATCGTGTAGCTGAAAAATATAAGCTTTTTTAAGCGTCGAAAACTGGACGATATGCGGTCCCTCAGAAATCTGCTGTCTCAAAAAGGTCGGTTTTGACTCCGTATCAAAGCCGAGTACCGTGCACTTGATCAAAGTCTGAAAGGCTAGATCGGCTTCCTGGCGTGTGGCGATGACGACGATCTGCGCTCGCCCTATCCTATTCAAGGGTTCAAGGTCGGCGCGCTCGGCTTTGCTCGGCGATACAGGGGCTTGCATGGTGTTTTACTTCCTCTTGTCCAGGGCGACATGAAAAGCCTCCAACCGGGCCTCGTAGTCGGCAGCGTCGCCGTAGTCCAAGAATCGAGGGTAGCGGGCACGAGTACCAAGGACTTTGCGGGCGTGATTGATCGGGCAAAAATACTCTTCGGTGCGCGCCAGGATTTCACTCATATAGTCCATTAGTCCGTTGCTATATTCGAGTGAGTGCAATGGAATTTTTCAATGAAGTTAAGAAATTCTAAGTGGTGCCGATCAATCACAATGTAGTCGCTGCGGCGTACTTTGGTGATTCCATATATGGGCAAGCAACTCCATTGGTAAAAACTGACGCATAAGTCGAGCAGCATTAAGGGAAGCACTATGCTGTAACTAATCGGTCTGGTAATGAGGTTTTGCGTGCGACTCTTGATCAACCAGCGAAAGAAGTTGTTCTTTCGCTGGTGATGTGCAGTTTTTACCGTGGGTTCAAAAGTGATGTGTTTGCCCTTGATCTGGAAAAACATGCGACTCTTCTGTGCATACATGATGCTGCGCAGTTTTTCCCTAAGCGCTGCCATTTGGGCGAGTATTTCATTAATTCGATCCTTCATAGGGAGTCAACGTAGCGCAGGCTCCACCACGGGTAAGGCCTGGGGCACCGGCGTTCCAGGGGCCGACGTCAGTACCCGACGGGCGCCGTCAAAACGCTTGCGCCAGTACGATACGCCCATGTCCTCGACCCGGACTTCAGCCCCGGGTTTGGGGGAGTGAATGAATTTTCCTTCCCCGACGTAGATGCCAACGTGGCTGAAAGCGCGGCGCATGGTGTTAAAAAACACTAGATCACCGGGCTGTAAGTCAGCACGTTCAATTTTTTCAGTAGCCGCTGCTTGTTGCTCGGCTTTGCGCGGCAGCATCAGGCCCACGGTTTGTTGGTAGATGGCGCGGACGAAACCACTGCAATCAAAGCCGGTTTCAGCCGAATTGCCGCCCCGTCGGTAAGGCACGCCTAAAAATCCCATGGCGGTAAATACCAGGCTGGATGTGGTTTCTCCGACCGACTGACGCACCTGATCAATTTTGGCCAGCAGGCTTTTGTCCATCAGGTATTTATCCATTTCATCCGTGCTCGGGGGAGGACTCGCTTTTGCACTGACCGCAAATAAAAGGATAAAAAGAAGCAAGAAACTGCGCATCATGGGT
>JBLHZH010000034.1:0-11747 GCA_047629695.1 Rhodoferax sp. | reverse complement strand
CACGGCCGCCTGAATCAGGTGCTTCAGGAAGCCTTCACCCGCGTACTTGCGGGCCCCGGCGCTGGCCTGCATGATCACCGGCGCACCCACCTCATTGGCCGCCTCCATGATGGCCTGAACCTGCTCCAGGTTGTTGACGTTGAAAGCTGGAATGCCGTAGCCGTATTCAGCTGCGTGGTCCAGTAGCTCGCGCATCGAGACAAGTGCCATTGTGAAATCTCCCGGGAAGTTAAAAACCTGTGGCGTCACCGCTTGGTAACCGCTTGGTAACTCGTACCATCGCGTAAATTTTAACCGCCACAGAAAAACGGCTGACTTACGACACCTGACAAATTTTGAGCATGTTGGTGCCACCGGGCGCGCCCATGGGCTCGCCACAGGTGATGGCGTAGATATCGCCACTTTGCACAATACCTCTGCTTTTTAAGTAATTTTCGACCTCGGACAGGGCGGTGTCGCGGTCCGCACTGGTGTCAATAAAGAGCGGGCGCACGTTGCGAAACAGCGCCATCTTGCGCTGCGTGGCCACCTTGGAGGTGAGCGCATAAATCGGCACCTGAATCAGGTGGCGACTCATCCACAGCGCGGTCGAACCGCTGTCGGTCATCGCCACAATCACTTTGGCCCCAAGGTGGTGAGCGGTAAACAGCGCCCCCATGGCAATCGACTGATCGATCCGCTTGAAGGTTTTACCCGTGAAGTCAGATTCGAGCTTGAAGCTCTCGTTCTCTTCCGCCACCCGACAAATATTGGCCATCTCGATGACAGTTTCCAGTGGAAACTTGCCCGAAGCAGTCTCCGCCGACAACATCACTGCGTCGGTGCCGTCCAGCACCGCGTTGGCCACATCGCTGACCTCAGCGCGAGTCGGCACCGGGTTGCTGATCATGGACTCCATCATCTGGGTCGCCGTGATCACCACCTTGTCATGCTCGCGGGCCAGCTTGATCATGCGTTTTTGCAGCGCCGGCACTGCCGCATTGCCGACCTCAACCGCCAGGTCGCCACGCGCCACCATGATGCCGTCGCTGGCCAGCAAAATTTCTTCCAGCCGGGGAATCGCCTCAGCCCGCTCAATTTTGGCAATCATGCCGGGCTTATGGCCAAACTCGGCGGCCGCCACATTGCATAACTGGCGCGCCATTTCCATATCAATCGCATTCTTGGGAAAGCTCACGGCCACATAATCAGCCTGAAAACTCATGGCGGTACGAATATCGTCCATGTCCTTGGCAGTGAGTGCCGGTGCCGTCAGCCCACCGCCCTGCTTGTTGATGCCCTTGTTGTTGGACAACTCACCGCCCAGCTTGACGCAGGTATGCACCTGCTCGCCCCGGACCGCCTCGACCGTAATCACGATCAGGCCGTCGTTGAGCAGCAACACATCACCGGCCTTGACCTCGCGTGGCAGTGCCTTGTAGTCCAGCCCGACGGCCTCAATGTCACCCAGTTCGGAGCGTGCCGCATCGAGGATAAATTTTTGCCCCGTCTCAAGCAGTACTTTGCCGCCAGCAAATTTCCCCACCCGAATTTTAGGACCCTGCAGATCGGCCATGATGGCGACCTCGTGGCCAACGCGCTGAGCCACCTCACGCACCAGACGGGCCCGCTCGATGTGGTCTTGCGCCGTGCCGTGGCTGAAGTTCAGGCGCATCACATTGACACCAGCGCGAATCATCTGCTCCAGCAGCGCAGGATGACTTGAGGCAGGGCCAAGGGTGGCGACGATTTTGGTGGCGCGACGGGTCATGAAGGGAGTCTCCTTTTAATATTAGTTTTAATTCTCACACGTAAGCAGTTACATGCCTGCGTCAACCGACAGTTCCTTTGCGACAAAAGGCAAAACGCCGCAGACCATGGCGAGGCATGGCAACGGCTCAAAGCAGAGAGCTCGCCAGTGACGGGTGACGCTTACAGGTCAGGTCTGCGCGCGTCGGCTCAAAATCTCGAAGGCCGGTAGGGTCTTGCCTTCGAGTACCTCCAGAAAAGCGCCCCCCCCGGTGGAGATATAGCCGACTTGGTCTTCAATGCCATATTTGGCAATCGCGGCCAGCGTGTCGCCACCGCCAGCAATCGAGAAGGCGCGGGACTCGGCAATCGCCTGGGCAATAACTTTAGTGCCGTTCTCAAAAGCGGCAAACTCGAACACGCCCACCGGGCCGTTCCAGACGATGGTGCCAGCCGCCTTCAGCTGAGTCGCCAGCAGGGCAGCCGTTTGCGGGCCAATGTCCAGAATCAGGTCGTCGTCAGCCACCTCGGTGGCGGCTTTGACGGTGGCCACGGCATCGGCGGCAAAGGCCTTGGCGGTTACCACATCGACCGGAATCGGCACCGCCGCGCCGCGCGCCTGCATGGCGGCCATGACGGCACGGGCCTCGTCCAGCAAATCGCGCTCGGCCAGGCTCTTACCGATGTTCAAGCCAGCGGCCAGCATAAAGGTATTGGCAATGCCGCCACCCACGATCAGCTGATCCACTTTGTCAGACAGGCTCTTGAGAATGGTCAGTTTGGTCGAGACCTTGGAGCCGGCCACAATCGCCACCAACGGGCGCGCCGGGCTGGCCAGTGCCAGCGTGATGGCGTCCATCTCGGCCGCCAGCAGCGGGCCGGCACAGGCAATCGGGGCAAATTGTGCGATGCCGTAAGTGGAGGCCTCAGCCCGGTGCGCCGTGCCAAAGGCATCATGCACAAAAATATCGCACAAGACGGCCATCTTTTTAGCCAGTACGTCGTTGTTTTTCTTCTCGCCCAAGTTGAGGCGGCAGTTCTCCAGCATCACCAGTTGACCCGGCAGCACGTCAACGCCCTCCACCCAGTCGGCTACCAATGGCACATCGCGCCCGAGCAGTTCGGCCAGCCGTTGGGCGACCGGTGCCAACGAATCGGCAGTCTTGAATTCGCCTTCGGTTGGGCGCCCCAGATGCGAGGTCACCATGACGGCGGCACCAGCGTCCAGCGCCAGCTGGATGCAGGCCAGTGAGGCACGGATGCGTGTGTCCTCGGTGATGACGCCAGCGGCGTCCTGAGGCACGTTGAGGTCAGCACGAATAAAGACCCGTTTGCCGGCGACCTGGCCCTGGGCACACAGATCAGAGAAGCGAATAACGTTCATGAATAAGCCCTGGTAATGAAAATTTTTGTTATTCGAATTGTAGGAGCGTCAATGCGCTACCAGCCCAGCCCCAGATGCAGCGGCAAGTACACCACCATGCCGCTCACGATGGTGCCCAGCACCGCCTGACCCGATCCCCGACGCCAGAAAAACCAGGCCGCGCCGGCTGCCGCAGCAAACAGGCGAGCGTCTTTCCAGGTACTGATGAACTCACCGTGCGTCATCACCACTTCGGGCACGATGACGGCGGCCAACGCGGCAATCGGGGCGTATTGCAAACCACGTTGCGCCCAACCCGGCAGATTCCAGGGCTTGTTCGATATAAAAAAGAACGAGCGCGTGACCACGGTGATGACCGCCAGGCCCAGAATAACGGCAATCGTCCAGAGGTCGGTGTCACCGTTCATGTCTTGCCCTGACGGGCCTGGTCAGTGGCTTCAAGGATCAAACAGAAAACCACCGCCGCCGCAATAGCGACCAAAATATTGAGTTTAAAAGGTAGGGCAAACGCCGCGACCGCAGCGGCCCCGGCGATGCCGGCCGACACCAAGCGCAACTGGCTGGACATCAGGGCACACAAAATTCCTAATAGCGCCAGAATACCGGCAAAACTCAGGCCCCAGTGAGTCGGAATAAAATTGGCCAGCACCACCCCCAGTACGCTGAAACTGACCCACGACAACCAGTTGGCACCGCAGTTACCTGACAAGTAGGCCAACTGTGCGCGTCGCAGCTCAGCGGCGTCGCCGGGCGCCGGATAACGCTGGGTAAATTGCACATAGCTCAGATCAGCGGTGAGGTAGCCGGTCACCATGCGCTGCCAAAAAGGCAGGTGCATGAGGTAAGGGCGCAGATGGGCACTGAACACCACAAAGCGCAGATTAACGCAACAACCAGTCGCCAGAATGACCCACATCGGCGCACCGGCGGTCAACAACGGCAGCGCCGCCAGTTGTGAGCTGCCGGCAAAGACAACGAGCGTCATGAGCAGAGACTCAAACAGACTCAAGCCCGACTTCATGGTAGCGACACCCGTCATCAGGCCCCAGGCGGCCAAGCCGGGGGCCACCATCAGCGCGTCACGTACCCCTTGACGAAACTCGGGGTGCTGATAATTACTGCGGAGAAAAAACATGAGGCACGGGTTCGGCGAGGGTAAAAACCATGCCGACTGACAAGTCGAAGCCACGCAGAAAGTCAGCGACGCGCAGGCGCTTGCCACCGGGACGCTGCAGCTCGGTGATCTCAACCATTGAGTCCTTTGCAGCAACCAGAACGCCCTCCGGCGTGACCGCCAGTAGCGTGCCGACTTCAGTCCCTGCAGGTGGCGTGCCTGGACAAACCTGCGCCTGCCAGAGCTTGAGGGCTTCCCCCTTGATCGTGGCATGGGCAACCGGAAACGGATTGAAGGCGCGGACCCGCTGTGTGATCTGTTGCGCCGACTGCGTCCAGTCGACAGCAGCCTCGTGCTTTTCAATTTTGTGGGCGTAGCAAATGCCCTGCTCAGACTGGCGAACCGGGTGCAATGTGCCCTCGGCGGCACGGGCCAGCACCTCGACCATTATTCGCCCACCCAGCGCCGCCAGTTTATCGTGCAGGCTGGCAGTGGTGTCCTGCGGCTCGATCGGCAGTTGTTCGACCTGCAGCATGTCGCCAGTGTCCAGTCCGGCGTCCATTTGCATGATGACGACGCCGGTTTCCGTGTCGCCGGCTTCAATGGCCCGGTGGATCGGTGCGGCGCCGCGCCAGCGTGGCAGCAGCGAGGCGTGAATATTGAAGCAACCCAGACGCGGCAGCGCCAGCGCCCAAGGCGGCAGAATCAGGCCGTAGGCCGCCACCACCATCGCATCGGCCTTGGCCGCGGTGATCGCATCGCGGGCCGCGGCGGCCTCCTCAGGGTAGCGACCATCTAATCGCAGGCTGCGCGGCTGGGCGACCGCCATGCCGTGCTCCAGCGCCAGTTGCTTGACCGCCGAGGCCTGTAATTTAAGGCCGCGACCGGCGGGCCGGTCGGGCTGACTTAGCACCAACACGACCTCGTGGCCAGCCGCGTGCAGTTGTACCAGTGCCACGCGGGCAAACTCGGGGGTACCCGCGAAGATTAGTTTCAACGCGCGTCCTCACGCTGAGCCTTGAGCATTTTTTTCTTGATACGGTTACGCTTGAGGGGCGACAGGTACTCGACAAACACCTTGCCCATCAGATGGTCCATCTCATGCTGGATGCAGACCGCCAGCAGGCCTTCGGCTTCAATCACGCGAGACACGCCCGCGCCATCCAGCGCGCTGATGGTCACCGCATCAAAGCGCTCAACACCGTCATAGATGCCGGGCACCGACAGGCAGCCCTCTTCATTGAGGTGGGTCTCGGCGCTGGTCCAGAGTACCTGGGGGTTGATCAACACCAACGGTTGGTCGCGCTCCTCGGAGACGTCCATCACAATCAGACGCTCGTGCACGTCCACCTGCGAGGCTGCCAGGCCGATGCCTTTGGCATCAAACATGGTTTCAAGCATATCGGCAATCAGCGTACGAACACGGTCGTCCACGGCCTGCACCGGTTTGGCCACGGTGTGCAACTTGGGATCAGGGAAACAAAGAATGGGTAATAGCGCCATGGGATCTCTCGAAATAGGCCCTTATTTTCGCTACTTTTGATGCGCCAGCACAAATCAGCCGCGGGAGCCGTTGTTCAATCAAGGGCTTGGGCGCAAAATCACCTTGGATTGCGCCCTATTTTCCCGCAACCCGCGCGGTCTTTGCCGCGCCGCGAAACAGGATCACCGCCATGCTGTTTGAATCACCTTCTGTTATCACAATCGCACTCCTGGTGGCGCTCGGCGGGGCGCCGGCGCTCAGAGCCCAGACGCCTGACAGCCGCAGCGCTGCAGCGCCAGAGACTACGCGCCTGTCGCCCCGCATCCGCAGCGAGCTACTGCCGATGAGCACGCTGTCGGCCCTCAAGAGCCACTTGATTGAACCGTTTCTGGCAGAACCCCTGATCGTCGATGAAAACGGCTTGCTGGACGCGCCGCGCCTCGTGGCGACCCAAGAGGGCCGCGTGCTGCTGACGCACGGAGACCGCGCCTACGCCCGTGGCCCGGCGCTGGCGCCCCTACTAGATGAGCCTGCGAAAAAGCAAAAAACCTACCAAGTGTTTCGCAACGCCACCCCGCTGCGCGACCCAGTGACCGACGAGGTGCTGGGTTACGAAGCGCAATACCTGGGCCGGGCGCTGCTGGTACGCAGCGAAATACCGGACGAGCAGATTCCGGCTACGCTCGACATCGTCGCGGCCCGGGTGGAAATGCGCGTGGGTGACCGGCTACTGCCCGAGCCCGAACGCGCCTTTCCGAGTTATCGTCCGCACGCCCCCTCTGACCCGATTAAGGCCCGCATCGTCTCAATTTATGGCAGTGCGGTTAAAAATGCAGCCCAGAATCAGGTGGTCGCCATCAACCGGGGCCGCCGCGATGGCCTGGAGAGTGGCCACGTGCTGGCGATTCTGAAGGACGGCCTGCGCCTGATCGACCCGACCGACGCGGCCCGCCCCGTGATTAAGCTGCCCGACGAGCGCAATGGCTTGCTGATGGTGTTTCTCGTCTTCGAGAAGCTGTCCTATGCGCTGATACTGGACATCACCGACGGCGTCAAAGTGGGCGACCAACTGGTCAACCCATGACCCCAATGAAAGTACCCCATGGAACGTGAAGAACTTGCCAGCTGGCTGCGCCTGACACTCACACCAGGGGTCGGCGACCGTAGCGCCCAAAAACTGCTGGCAGCCTTCGGACTGCCCGAGGCTTTGTTTGGTCAGCCCATGGCGGTGCTCAAACAAGTAGTGAGCGAAGCGCAGGCACTGGCGCTGCGCCGCGAACCACCCGAGCTGGTCGCCCTGCTGGACCTGACCTGGAACTGGCTGCAAAACCCTGCTACTGGCCGTGCCCAACGCCACATTCTTGCGCTGGGCGACGTCGACTACCCGGCCTCACTGCTGAACTTGGAAGACCCGCCGTTGCTGTTGTACCTGCTGGGTGCGGGGTCACTGGCCGGGCTTAACAGCCTAGCGGTGGTCGGCAGCCGCAACCCAACACCGCAGGGCGCGGCCAATGCCCGTCAGTTCGCCAAAACCCTGGCACAGGCCGGCCTGACCATCATCTCCGGCCTAGCACTGGGCATTGATGGCGCAGCGCACGAAGGCGCACTGGAGAGTCTGGCACCCAACGACACCCGGCTCGTCACGGTGGCCGTGGTCGGCACCGGGCTGGACCGGGTCTACCCGAAAAGCCATCTGGCACTGGCGCACCAGATTGCACAAAACGGCTTGCTCATCAGCGAGTACCCGCTGGGCACACCGCCGCTACCGGCCAACTTTCCCAAACGCAACCGCCTGATTGCCGGACTGGCCCAAGGCACGCTGGTGATTGAGGCGGCGCTGAAGTCGGGCTCGCTGATCACGGCCCGCCTGAGCGCCGAGCAGGGCAAGGAGGTATTTGCCATTCCCGGCTCCATTCACGCCACGCAGTCTCACGGCTGCCACGCCCTCATCCGCCAGGGCGCCAAACTGGTGGAGTCGGCGCAAGATGTACTGGAAGAACTCAAGATGGAAGGTCCCGCAGTCACATCACCCGCGCCCACACCCGCGACCCGCTCCAGAGCCAAGATCAAGGCGGCCAGTTCTGATGCGAGTGCCCGCGCCAAGGCAGGCATCGACAACGCCCTGACCAGCGGTCTCTTTGACGGTGAACCCAGCCTGCTGGAGGCCCTCGGCTTTGACCCGGTCGGGCTTGACGCCCTGCAGGCCCGCGCCAGCCTAGACACCGCAGAACTGCAGGCCCAATTAATGGCGCTGGAACTGGATGGCCTGGTGGCACGCCTACCGGGCGGCCTGTTTCAGCGCCTGACACCGGTCTAAAGCAAGAACTGGATGGCAATTCCTGGCCAGTCCCGTTACCCCTCTTTTTGGTCGCTTTGGCGTACACAATTCACGCTATATTGGGGCCATGTTTGATGTACTTGTTTTCGTTTACGAGAATTACTGGCACGGTGATGCCAGTTCTGAACTGGCGCACCTAGCGCCAAAACTGAATGCTGTCGGTTTCGATGCCGATGAAATTCAGGAGGCGCTAGCCTGGCTAAACGCGCTCAATATGGCGGCCAGCAGTCTGCCGCCAGCAACACAGCTACCGGTCGCCGTATCGTCGCCGCACAGCATGCGGATCTACACCGCATCCGAGCAGGACCACCTAGGTACGCCCTGTCTGGGGTTCATCAGTTTTTTGGAAACAGCGGGGGCCCTATCTCCGCTGTTACGCGAATTCGTGGTTGAACTCGCCATGGCCGCCCCCGGTTATCCGGTGCCGCTGGCCGACCTCAAGATCATCGTGCTGATGGTCTTCTGGCGGCTGGGCGAGCAGCCGGACGCGCTGGTACTTGACGAATTATCGGAAGTCGACCCAGACCGCGTCGCTCATTGAACCCAGGGTCAGACCGAGGCGCCCGCGTTGGGGTCGTTCGGATCTTCGTCCTTTTTAGGCGTGCCCTTGACCAAGTCTTCGCGCTTGACGCCCAGCCAAAGGGCAATCGAAGCGGCAACAAACACCGACGAATAAATACCGAACAAAATACCGATTGTGAGGGCCAGCGCAAAGTAGTGCAGCGTGGCGCCACCAAACAACAGCATCGACAACACCATCAACTGGGTCGAGCCGTGGGTAATGATGGTACGGCTGATAGTCGAGGTAATCGCGCTGTCGATGACCTGCTCACTCGACATCTTGCGAAAGCGCCGGAAGGTCTCCCGAATCCGGTCAAAAATAACCACCGACTCATTCACTGAGTAGCCCAGCACGGCCAGCACAGCGGCCAGCACCGGCAGCGAGAACTCCCATTGGAAGAAGGCAAAAAATCCCAGAATAATGACGACGTCATGCAAGTTGGCAATGATCGCCGCCACGGCAAACTTCCACTCGAAGCGCATCGCCAAGTAGATCATGATGCCGGCCACCACAAAGGCCAGCGCCTTCAGGCCGTCGGCCACCAGTTCCCCACCCACCTGTGGCCCAACAAACTCGCTGCGCCGCAAGTTGGCAGACGGATCCACCGCCTTCAGCGCCACCATCACACGCTCGCTTTGCTGGGCGGTACTGACACCCTCCTGCACCGGCATGCGGATCAACACATCGCTGGCGGTACCAAAGTTTTGCACCTGCACATCGCTGAGGCCCAACGTTGCCACCGTCTTGCGCACGGTACTCAGGTCGGCGGCTTGCGAATAACTCACTTCCATCAAGGTGCCACCCGTGAACTCCACCGATAAGTGCAGACCGCGTGAGAACAGAAAGAACACTGCCGCCAAAAAGGTAAGGGCCGAGATGATGTTAAAAATGAGCGTATGCCGCATGAACGGAATATCGCGTCGGATTCTGAAAAATTCCATAATTACTTTCCTTCAGGGCGCCAAACCGTGCCGATCGACACGGTTTTGAGTTTTTTCTTGCTGCCATACCAGAAGTTAGCCAGACCACGTGAGAAGAACACGCCAGAGAACATGCTGGTGAGAATGCCCAGACAGTGCACCACTGCAAAGCCGCGCACCGGCCCGGAGCCAAAGGTCAGCAGGGCAACACCGGCAATCAGGGTCGTGATGTTAGAGTCCAAAATAGTCGCCCAGGCCTTGTCATAGCCGGTATTAATGGCGGCCTGCGGCGAGGCGCCATTGCGCAGTTCCTCGCGGATTCGCTCATTGATCAACACATTCGAGTCAATCGCCATACCCAGCACCAGCGCCATCGCCGCCATACCAGGCAGTGTCAGGGTCGCCTGCAACATCGACAACAGGGCTACCAGCAACAACAGGTTGAAGGCCAGTGACAAACTGGAGAACACGCCAAACAACATGTAATAAGAGCACATGAAGATCGCCACTGCGACAAAGCCCCAGGTCACGCTGTTAAAGCCTTTGGCAATATTTTCAGCACCCAGGCTCGGGCCGATGGTGCGTTCTTCAATAATTTCCATCGGCGCCGCCAGCGAACCGGCGCGCAACAGTAGCGAGGTGTCCTGTGCCTCCATTGAGGTCATACTGCCCGAAATTTGGACCCGACCGCCACTGATCTCGGAGCGAATCACGGGCGCGGTCACCACTTCGCCTTGGCCTTTTTCAAACAGCACAATGGCCATGCGCTTGCCAATGCTCTCACGCGTGATGTCGCGGAAAATACGTGCGCCTTTGGCGTCGAGCGTCAGGTTGACCACGGCCTCCTGGGTCTGGCTGTCAAAACCGGGCTGGGCATCGGTCAGGTTTTCACCCGTCAAAACGACCTGTCTTTTCAAAATAATAGTCTGACCATTGCGCTCCAGAAAGCGCTCAGAGCCCAGCGGAATGATCCCGCCGCCGCCGCTTGTGGCGGCACGGGCTTCGTTACTTTCGTCGACCATGCGCACTTCCAGCGTGGCGGTACGCCCCAGAATGTCTTTCGCCTTGGCGGTGTCCTGCACGCCCGGCAACTGCACCACAATGCGGTCCAGCCCCTGCTGCTGAATCACCGGCTCGGCCACGCCCAGCTCGTTGATGCGGTTATGCAGGGTGGTGATGTTTTGTTTGAGAGCCTGATCCTGCATGCGGCGCGCCGCCTCGGGCTTGATGGAGGCGATCAGCTTGAACTCGGCACCTTCAGGGGCATCGACCATTTGCAGGTCAACCAGTTGGTCTGTCATGAGGACACGGGCGGCATTGAGGGTCGCCATGTCGCGAAAACGCACGTCAATGGTCTCGCCATTGCGGCTGATGCCACTGTGACGAATATTCTTTTCACGCAGACTGGTGCGGATGTCACCGGCCAGCGACTCGGCGCGCTTGGTCAGCACGGCGGCCATGTCCACCTGCAGCATAAAGTGCACACCACCGCGCAAGTCCAGCCCCAGGTACATGGGCGCGGCGTGCAAGGCAGAAAGCCAGGCCGGCGAACGTGACAACAAGTTAAGCGCCACCACGTAGCTGGCATTGTTCAGGTCCGGCACCAGTGCCTTTTCGATCACATCCTTGGCGCGCAGTTGCGTCTCGGTGTCACGAAATCGGGCGCGGATCGAGGTGCCGTCCAGCGTCACCATATCAGCCGTCAGACTGGCTGTTTTCAGGGCCTCTTCAACCCGCAACAGCGTGCTGTTGTCGACCCTAACCGCCACTTTGGCCGCCGACACCTGAACCGCAGGTGCTTCACCAAAAAAATTAGGCAGGGCGTAAATAAACCCCACCACCAAAGCGATCATGATGATCGCGTACTTCCATACCGGGTAACGATTCATGATCGCGTGTCTCGCTTCTTTAAAGGCGGGTTACTTAATGCTGAGGCTTCCCTTGGGCAGAACCTGAATCACGGCACTGCGCTGCACCTGGACTTCAACGCCACTGGCAACTTCCAGTGTCATGTAGCTGTCACCCAGCTTGGTCACTTTGCCCAACAAGCCGCCGCCGGTGGCGACTTCGTCACCTTTTGCCAGGGCTTCGATCATGGAGCGATGCTCTTTTTGCTTTTTCATCTGCGGACGGATCATGACAAAGTAGAGCACCACGAACATCAGCACCAGAGGCAACATGCTCATCAGGGTGGACTGCATGCCACCCTCAGCAGCAG
>JBLHZH010000033.1:0-11995 GCA_047629695.1 Rhodoferax sp. | reverse complement strand
ACTGGCCCAAACGCTTGTTCAGCCCGCTGGCTGAAGCTGTGTGGAAGTTGGGTGGTTCGTTGTAGCGTCGGTCAGTTGCGAACGCCGTACCTGATGGCGACACCTTGTTGGCGGGGGTTAACAATGCAATTGCCATCAGTCGATTGATATCAAGCAGCGTCAAATCCCAGTTAAGCGATTTCACTCCAATAGGATTGATTGCCTCGCAACCCATAATTCTGGTGGCATCGAACAAAAGGGGTGTAAAAAACATTAATCAATTTTTAAGCAGGGTCAAAAGTATGCCTAGAAAATACAGCTATGCCAGTTCTGGCATTGGTACTGCGCTGCATTTGGCTGGTGAAATGGTGAAAGATCAGAGTGGGCTGTTGATGACGTATATTTCCTATCGGGGGGTAGCCCCGCTAGCCAACGACTTATTGGGTAATAACATCGAATTTGGATTCTTTGTTCTCTCCAGCGGCTTGCCGCATATTAGGAGTGGCAGGGTGACGGCATTGGGGACGACTGAAACCAAACGCTCTTTTGTCACGCCTGACCTATCTGCATTCGCTGAAAACCCAAAACTCAAAGAGATTGATATTAATATTTGGTTTGCCTTGATGGGTTCCGCTAAGCTGCCGGAGACCGTTTTATCAAAGCTGCAAAAGGCACTTGCAGAGTCTTTGCAATCGCCTAATTTAAATTTTTCTCTCACACAGCCGGAGATTGACGTATGGCGTGCCGGCGATACTGGGACGGAGGGTGTTTGGCAGTTCAACTTCAGCGTGCCCGGTCGTCATGTCATGATTAGCGCACTGATACACGGCAATGAGTTGTACGGTGCTTGGGCGCTCCAAGGTCTGCTAAAAGCGGCTGTACGACTATAGCGCGGTCGGTTGACGCTAGCATTTTGCAACTTGGCCGCCTTTGATCGGTTTGATGCAACTCAACATGATGCATCTCGTTTTGTTGATGAAGATTTGAACCGTTAGTGGGTGTCACAACGCATTGAGATCGGGGGGTCGCAGGAGAGGACACGTGCTGCGGTGTTGCGACCTTTTGTTGAGCAAGCCGACTGGTTGCTGGATCTGCATTCCATGCACGAACGTGCTGAACCGTTGCTGCTCACAGGTCTGCACCCGCGCAATCAGACGCTGGCGCGCTCGTTGCGCACGCCACAACATGTGGTGATCGACGCCGGGCACAAAGACGGCGTACACATGCGTGATTTCGGGCGCTTTGGCTGGCCGGACGTGAAGGCAAGCGAGACCCGGTCATCACTTCTAGAGTGCGGTTTTCATGGTGACGTAAGTAGTCCCATCGTAGCGCAAGATATGTCAGTTCGGTTTTTGTTGGCGGCTGGCACGCTTGATCCAGAGGATGTGCAGCATCGTCTGCCTGATTGGCGCCAGCCCGACGTGCCGGGCCAAGAAGAACCTGTCCTTACGCCCTACGATCATTGCAGCCTCGTTATGCCATTAATGCGGCAGGCTCAGGCCGGCGTGACTGTGGTGCGGTTTGCGACGCGTCAACTTTTGTGAGCCCCAAGTCGGGTAAGCACTATAAGTGAAGTCCACATGATCGTGGCCGGAGTTCACGGTGAAAATCAGCTTTTCGAATTATTCGAGGAGCATAAGAAATGAATATAAAAAGTCAAAAAGACTTTTTTTCCGGCCTGATGTATTTGGTGGTCGGTGCTGGTTTTGCCTGGGGGGCAACCGACTACAGCATCGGTACGGGCGCGCGCATGGGTCCGGGCTACTTCCCACTAATTCTCGGTATTATGCTGGCCACTCTTGGCGCAGTCATTATTTTCAATGCCTTGGTGATTGAGACCGAAGAGGGTGACAAGATCGGTCGCTGGGCCTGGAAGCCGCTGTTTTTTGTCATTTCTGCCAATCTGGTTTTCGGTGTGATGCTGGGCGGTCTCCCCAGCATCAAGCTGCCTGCCATGGGCATGATTGCCGGGATTTATGCGCTGACCTTCATTGCCAGTCTGGCGGGTGAAGAGTTCAAGTTGCGCGATGTGGCGATTCTGGCCACCGTGCTCTCGGTCATGAGTTACCTGGCTTTCATCGTGCTGCTCAAGTTGCAGTTTCCGGCCTGGCCTACCTTTATTACAGGTTAAGAAATCAAGTTATGGATTTAATTACCAACCTGTCGTTGGGTTTCAGCGTAGCTTTTACGCCGATCAACCTGATGTATGCCTTTATTGGCTGCCTGCTGGGTACGCTGATCGGGGTATTGCCTGGTATTGGCCCGCTGGCCACGATTGCTATGCTGCTGCCCGCCACTTATGCGCTGCCACCGGTGTCGGCCCTGATTATGCTCGCCGGCATCTATTACGGCGCTCAGTATGGCGGCTCAACCACCGCTATTTTGGTCAACCTGCCGGGCGAGTCATCCTCAGTGGTGACGGTGATCGATGGTTACCAAATGGCCCGCCAGGGCCGCGCCGGGCCGGCTCTGGCGGCCGCCGGTCTGGGTTCTTTTTTTGCGGGTTGCGTCGGCACGCTGGTGTTGGCTGCCTTTGCTGAACCGCTGACTGAGGTGGCTTTCAAGTTCGGCCCAGCCGAGTATTTTTCCTTGATGATCCTGGGCCTGATTGGCGCTGTGGTGCTAGCCTCGGGCTCCTTGCTTAAAGCAGTCGGCATGATTTTGCTGGGCTTGTTGCTGGGCCTGGTCGGCACCGACGTTAACTCGGGCGTGGCGCGTTACAGCTTTGATATTCCCGAGCTGACTGATGGTATCGGCTTTATTGTGATTGCCATGGGCGTGTTCGGGTATGGCGAGATTATCAGCAACCTCGGTAAAAGCGAAAGTGAGCGCGAGGTGTTTACGGCCGATGTGAAGGGACTAATGCCCACCCGGGAAGACTTTCGGAACATGATTCCGGCGGTGTTGCGTGGCACCGCACTGGGGTCGGTGCTGGGTATCTTGCCGGGCGGTGGCGCGGTCATGTCTTCTTTTGCTGCCTACACGCTGGAGAAGAAAACCAAGCTGCGACCTGGTGAAGTCGCTTTTGGCAAAGGCAATATTCGCGGTGTGGCCTCGCCTGAGGCGGCTAATAATGCGGCATCGCAAACGTCGTTCATACCGTTGCTGACCTTGGGGATTCCGCCCAACGCAGTGATGGCCTTGATGGTGGGTGCCATGACGATTCACAACATTCAGCCCGGTCCGCAGGTGATGACCAGCAACCCCGAGCTGTTTTGGGGCCTGATTGCCTCGATGTGGATTGGCAATGCCATGCTGATTATTCTGAATCTGCCCCTGATCGGCATCTGGATCAAGTTGCTGAGCGTGCCTTACCGCTGGCTGTTTCCGGCGATTGTGTTGTTTTGCGCCATTGGCGTGTATTCGACCAACAACAACACCTTCGATATTTGGATGGTGGCGATCTTTGGTATCGTTGGTTACGCGTTCATCAAACTGGGGGTTGAACCGGCTCCGCTGTTATTGGGCTTTATTCTGGGCCCGATGATGGAAGAAAACCTGCGCCGCGCCCTGCTGTTGTCGCGCGGGGACTGGAGCGTCTTTGTCACGCGGGGTTTGTCTGCCAGTCTGCTGGCAGTGGCGGCTCTGCTGCTGATTATTGTGTTGCTGCCTTCCATCAAGAAGAAGCGCGAAGAGGCTTTCGTTGAAGAGTAATTTCTATGACAAAGAGAAAAGGCACCTGCGGGTGCCTTTTCTCTTTGTCCTTTTGCTCCTTCGTTTCTGCGAGCGAGGCGTGTCAGCCCATACCTCCGCTCGTTTTTGTGTCGAGGAACGACGCGGCAATCCAAGAAACATAGACCACCACGCTTCGCTCACAAAGACGAAGTCAGTCTAAACCCGAATCACTGCATCACGTCGTGCAAATACGAAAGCCCGGCTACGTCACAATAGCGGTAAGGAATTTCCATGCAACCCAAGCACTCACTGAAACAACATCCGAAACGCACAGCCCTGCACAATGAGGTCCATGCCCGACCACCGCAGGCGTTGGTGGCGCCGCTGGTGATCTCGCACGTGGTAATGTTCTGCGATGCGGCGCAGCGCAAGGCCAGCCGAGCGCATCTAGCGGTCTTGCTGCGCGATCGTCACCTGCCCTTGCCCGACCCGGAGTCCAGTCATTTGCGGATGGACTTGGGGCCCTTTCACATTCGATGGGAACTGCACACCGAGTTTGTCACTTGGACTTTTATCTGCCCCCTGTCGCGCGAGCAACTCGATGCGCAGGCGCCTGAGTCAGCGTTGAATGCGGTGCCGCAAGAGTGGTTTGCCAGGTTGCCGGGCGAATGTTTGACCAGTCTGCATCTGTGGGTGCTGTCCAATCCGCGCGTGGATGTGGCGCAGTGGGTCAAGAAACTGTTACAAGAAGACACGCTGGTGGCCTCACATGTAGCCGGGGAAATTAGTTCGATTTATACAGATTTTGCCCTGCACGGCGATAGTTTTTCACGCATGGTGCTGGTGGCGGGTGAGCTACCGCCGCGTCGCCTGGGCCGCTTGGTGCAGCGCCTGCTAGAAATCGAAACCTATCGTATGGCGGCCTTGCTGGGCTTACCGATTGCGCGTGAAGCGAATCAGATGCTGTCCAGTGCCGAGCTTGAATTGGCAGATCTGGCCCGCGCCATTCGCAGCGCCACGCGCGACGATGAGCCGCTGTTGTTGGATCGCCTGACCAAACTTGCCAGCCAGGTAGAAAGCCAGCACGCCGCCACGCATTCGCGCTTTTCTGCTAGTGCCGCCTATTTTGAACTGGTGGATAAACGCATCAGTGACATCAATGAGACCGCTTTTCCCGGCATGCAGACCATCGGGGAGTTCATGGAGCGCCGCCTGACGCCGGCGCGCAGTACCTGCGAGTGGGCAACGCTGCGTCAGGACGCGTTGTCGCAACGGGTTTCGCGCATCAGTAACCTGTTGCGCACGCGGGTCGAGATTGAGCAGCAACAAAGCACTCAGGCCCTGCTGGCCACCATGAACCAGCGCCAGGATATGCAACTCAAGCTGCAGTCCACGGTGGAGGGTTTGTCGGTAGCAGCTATTACCTATTACATTGTGGGGCTGGTCAGTTACCTGGCCAAGGGGGGCGCCAAGTTGGGCTGGCCTTGGAGTGCCGAAACCACGGCTGCCGTGGCTATTCCGCTGGTAGCGATTGCTGTTTGGTGGTCCTTGAAACGTTTGCACAACAAAGTTTTCAAACCCCGTAAGGTCGATCAGTTTTGACTGCCGCCAGTAAAAAAATAAGCACCGGTTTGCTGCTGGCGAGTGTCGGATCCATCGGCTTCAGCGGCAAGGCCATTATTGTCAAGCTGGCTTACCGTTATGGCGTGGACGCCGTCACCTTGATCATGTACCGCATGCTCTTTGCCTTGCCGATTTTTGTGCTGATGGCCTGGTGGGCCAGCCGCGGCAAGCCGCCTTTGACGCGTCGTGACTGGGTCGGCGTGGTGGGCCTGGGTTTTTCGGGCTATTACCTGGCGAGTTTTCTAGATTTTGCCGGCTTGGCCTACATTAGCGCTTCGCTGGAGCGGCTCATTTTGTACCTGAACCCGACGCTGGTGCTGCTGCTCGGGTTGGTGCTGTATCAGCGCAAGATCCAGCGTCTTCAGGCCGTCGGTATATTGCTGAGCTATGGCGGGGTGCTGCTGGTGTTTGGCCAGGAGGCCACGCTGGCAGGCGGCAATATTGCTTTGGGCACTTTGCTGGTGTTTCTCAGTGCCATTAGTTATGCCGTTTATTTGATCTTTAGTGGAGAACTGGTGCGGCGTTTGGGTTCTTTGCGTCTGGTCGGTCTCGCCACCTCGGTGGCCTGCCTGCTGTGCCTGACTCAGTTTGTGTTTTTGCGCCCCTGGAGCGCCATGGTGGTGGCGCCAGAGGTGCTGTGGTTGTCGTTGCTCAATGCTACGCTTTGTACCGCCGTGCCGGTGCTGATGGTGATGATGGCGATTGAACGTATTGGTGCCAGTCTGGCCGCGCAGGTGGGTATGGTGGGGCCGGTGTCGACCATTCTGATGGGCGTGCTGTTGCTAGGCGAGCCCTTCACGGCTTGGGTGGCAGCCGGCACGGTCCTGGTGATTGCCGGCATTTATGTTTTTACTCGTACGGCACGGACTTTGTCACGTGGGTGATCTTTTACAACGAATGGAGACATGACAATGGATTTAGGGTTGCAAGGCAAATGGGCGCTAGTTTGCGGCGCCAGCAAAGGTTTGGGTTTTGGCTGCGCCCAGGCGTTGGTGCGCGAAGGCGTGAACGTGCTGATTGTGGCGCGTGGCGCCGAGGTGTTGCAAGCGGCCGCTGAAAAGTTGACAGCGCAAGACGTGGGCACCAGCGGCGCTGTGGTGCAGTTTGTAGCGGCCGACATCACTACGGTGGACGGGCGTGCGATGGTGTTTGCGATGCGTGCCGACTTTGACATTGTGGTGACCAATGCCGGTGGCCCGCCCACCGGAGATTTCCGCGATTGGGATCGTGACGCCTGGATTCGGGCAGTTGATGCCAATATGCTCACGCCCATCGAGTTGATCAAGGCCACGGTCGACGGCATGGCAGCACGCGGTTTCGGGCGCATCATTAACATCACCTCCAGTGCCGTAAAAGCACCCATTGACATTCTGGGCCTGTCCAATGGGGCTCGCAGTGGTTTGACCGGTTTTGTGGCCGGTGTATCGCGTAGCAAACTGGCTGCGCAGGGCGTCACTATGAACAACCTGCTGCCTGGTGCGTTTGACACTGACCGGCTCAAAGGTACGCTGCAAGGGGCGGCGCAAAAAACCGGCCAGGCGGTGGAGGTGATTCGCGAGACCCGTCGCAAGACCATTCCGGCGCAACGTTTTGGCCAGGTTGAAGAGTTTGGTGCCATCTGCGCCTTTTTGTGCAGCCAGCATGCCGGTTACATCAATGGCCAGAATGTGCTGGCTGACGGCGGAGCTTACCCAGGCACGTTCTAATCTGCCGCGGTGCTCTGAAACCACAGAGTGACCGTGGTGCCACTTGAGGGCACGCTTTGCAGCGAGACCGTGTCGCCGTGTAATTCCATGATCTCTTTGACAATGCTCATGCTCATGCCCAGGCTGGTTCTCGGAACGGCCAGAGGTGTCGTCTCTGTAAAAGCGCTCGAAAACTCGCGCCTGCTGAACTACATTCATGCCAATGCCCTGATCCCGGACCACGATGCCGGTCAGGGCATGCAGCTCGGTGGTAATTGCTGCGCGGGCGCTTCGGCCTTTGGGAGGAATAAAGTTGTTCACCAGATCCTGTACCAGCGCATTTAGCTCGACGGTTTGAAACACAAAGTTTTGCCTTGGCGTACCTCAATTCGGACCAAGTCGAGCAACTCGTACAGCATGCCGGCCAGGTTCTGGGTTCGCGTCAAGATTAGATTCAAAAATTTCTGTTATTTGAGCTGGTCCAGTTCCTGCTGCAGTAAGACCTTGGTAAACCCGAGCACGCCGGCCAGCGGAGTACGCAGTTCGTGTGCAGTGGTGGCCAAAAATTCTGTTTTCATGTCTTCTACGATGGTTTCGTGGGTGACGTCGCGTAAATAAAAAATATGCGATTCCGAGGCCGAACTGCTGATTTTCAGAATAACTTTTAATACGCAGCGACCAGGGTTTGACAGCTCAATCAACTCGTTGGGCGCTTGTGTGAAAAAAATTCGGCTTCCTGGCGTAATGTCTTGACCCCGCGAAAGGGTTTGCTGGCCAGACAGACCACCGCCAGTCGGTTCGAGAAAGCATCTTCGTCGAATCGATGTACGTTGGACTGATTGAGGCCAGTGATACGTGCAAATGAGGGGGTGACGTATTTGAAACGGCGGCGAGTGTCAAAAGAAACAAAGGCATCTGGGTTTAGTGAGAGAATAATTTGGAGCTGTGCGGCGCGGTCCGTCACCTGCTCTTTGGCAAAGCGCTCTTCCTCGGCCGCCTGCTGAGGCTCGACCAGATTGCGCTTCAGGCTCACGGCATATTGCCGCATCGCAAAAGCCATGATGATTAACAACATACGCATCACCACACCTTGCAGCAGGCGGGCATTCCTGCCCAACTCGGAGGTGGCGCAGAGGTCGTTGGTGGCGATACTTTTAAGGGTAGTCCATAGATAGCCCGGAATTTTTTTGTAGCTGAACAGGTGTTCTACGTTATCCACTATTGATTCGGGTCTGTAGAAACCCTCGGGCTAGCCCTACAGCGTCAACTGGATGTCCCACTTGTCGGAGGCTCGTTCCGATATGGGATCGGAAATAGTCATGCCCTGGTTGTCGTTGTCTCGGTGCACCTGAAAGAACGAACGATCGGACAGGTTGAGATATTTCTCAAAAGAAATAACGTGCGTAAGGCGTGCGCTTGAGTGACTTGGGTCAGGTCGATCAGCGAATTTTGACCGTTTCAAAAGCCAGCGTTTTCAGGTCGTGTGATTGCTGTTGAACATGCACCCAGACCAGCACGAGACTCATCAGCGTGGCCAGCAGAGGGTACGGAGTGACCCCTGACTCGTGGGCAGGTCAGGCGGTGGGTTGAGGTTTGAATTGTGGTTCATGTAACAGCATCAGAGGTGTCGGGTTGGTTGTCTTCTGAAGAATATTCAATATATTTACTTAATTTTATTTTTAATAAATAATTATTTTATTAATACACCAAAGACATAGGGTAGGCGATGTCGGGGGGGCACCGACGTGATATTTATCAGGTCGCTGCCATTTCGTGGCAACATGTTCACACTTTCACTTATAGGACTCCCGACATGACGACTTTGTCTTCTCGCGCTATTTGTATTGATCAACATGGCGGCTCTGAGCAGCTCAAACTGGTGCAAGTTACAGTGGGCGAGCCCGGCCCCGGCGAAATTCGTATTCGCCACCATGCGGTGGGTCTGAACTTTATTGATATTTACCAGCGCAGCGGGCTCTACCAGTTGCCGATGCCGCTGCAACTGGGCATGGAAGCCGCTGGTGTTGTGGAGGCCGTGGGTGCTGGTGTCACCCACCTTCAGGTCGGTGACCGCGCCGCCTACGCCAGTCAGCCACCGGGCAGTTATTGCGATCTGCGGGTGATGCCGGCCAAGTGCGTTTGCAAGTTGCCCGATGTCATTTCATTTGAGACCGGCGCGGCCATGATGCTGAAAGGCCTGACAGCCCAGTACCTGCTCAAGCGCACCCAGCCCCAGGGTGGTTTGCAAGCTGGTGACTTTGTGCTGTTTCATGCGGCGGCCGGTGGGGTCGGTTTGATTGCCTGCCAGTGGGCCCGTGCCATGGGACTGCAGTTGATTGGGACGGCTGGCTCTGACGCCAAATGCGCCCTCGCCAAAGAACATGGCGCAGCCTTCACCATCAACTACGCCACCGAAGAGTTTTTTGCCCGGGTGAACGAAATTACCGATGGCCAAGGCGTTAAGGCGGTCTATGACTCGGTGGGCAAAGATACCTGGGACAAGTCGCTGGACTGTCTGGCGCCGTTTGGTCTGATGGCCAGCTTTGGCAGTGCCTCCGGACCGGTGGCGCCGTTTGCCCCGGGCATTCTGGGTCCCAAAGGGTCTATTTACGTGACCCGCCAGACCCTGTTCACGCACATTGCCACACGCGAGAGTACGCAGGCCATGGCAGACGATTTGTTTGAGGCGGTGATCAGCGGCAAGGTCGCCATCCGAATCGACCAGCGCTACAAATTGGAAGATGTGCAGCAGGCGCACCGTGACCTGGAGGCCCGCAAGACCACAGGCTGCTCTATTCTGACTTTGTAAGTGGCTCGGGCGCATCCGGCACGGCAGGTCCGGTGTGCTGGTTGGCAGAGTCCAGAATTGAATAAGCGACTGAACAAATGTGAGAGTTGATGCGTTTAAGGTCGCTGATCAGGTCCAGGTGCAAAGAGCTGGTTTGAATGCTTTGCACGGTATTGACGGTCAGTCGGTCCAGGTGGCTGGCTGCGTATTCGTGCTCCAGACTGCGAAAGCGGCTTTTTTCTTCGAGCAGTTTTTGCGCATCGCGCACATTACCGTTCAGGAAGACGCTCATGCCTAAGCGCAGGTTGTTCACCAGGCGCCGGTGCAACTCGGTGATCTCGGCCATGCCGGCCTGCGAAAACTCCCGGTCCAGGCGAATTTTTTTGTCTTCAATGTCTTTCAGTATTCGCTCAATGATGTCGCCGATTTGCTCCATGTTGATGGTAAAGCTGATGATGTCGGTCCAGCGTTGGCCCTCTTTCTGGCTTAGGTCTTCACGTGAAATTTTGGTCAGGTAGTACTTAATGTCTGAGTACAGTTCGTCCACTGTGTCATCCATTTTTTGCAGATCCTGGGCCAGTTGGTGGTCGTTTTTCTGGATCACTTCCAGCACCCCGAGCAGCATGGACTCCACTACATCTGACTGGTGCATAGCCTCGCGCACAGCGCAGGCCAGTGCCACCGAAGGGGTCGCCAGTGCCGACGGGTCAAGGTGCCGCTGGCGATCTGTCACTGTACTTTTTTCTATCTTGGGCAGCCAAGCTTGGGCCCAGCCGGCGACGACTTGCGTCAGGCCCAGAAAAAGAAGGGCTACCAGCAGGTTAAAGCTCAAATGAAACACCACCACCACTGTGGCCGTGTCACTCAGCCAAGGCTCTGCGTGATGCAGCCAAAGACCGACAAAGGGCGCTACGATGACAACGCCAAGCACCTTGAACACTAGGTTGCCCAGTGGCACTTGGCGCGTCTGGATGCTGGCGTGGAGGGTCGTCAGCACCGCCAGCAAACCACTGCCCAGGTTGGCTCCCAGTACCAGGCCAAGCGCCACGTCCAGTTGAATCACCTGGGTGCTGGCCAGCGTGGCGGTCAACAGCACAATGGCCAGGCTGGAGTAACTGAGCACTGCCAGCAGCGCGCCTACCGTGATCTCCAGCAGCAAGTCACTGCTGAGCGATGCCAGAAGGGCCTTGACGGCGGGTGCCTGGGTCAGCACACTGGCCGATTCCCGTACTAGGCTCAGGGCCAGCAACATCAGGCCGAGCCCGATCAAGACCCGCCCGACACGCCCGGCCGTACTGGACTGGCGCGCAATGAACAGCACCACACCAACAAAAATAAGCAGCGGCGATAACCAGGATAGGTTGCGCGAAAAAACCACTGCCATCAGGCTGGTGCCAATGTCGGCGCCCAGCATGACGGCCAGCGCCGAAGGTAGGCCCATCAGCCCCTGGCCAACAAACGCCGACACGATGAGGGCAGTGGCGGTGCTCGACTGCACTAGGGCGGTGACGCCGATGCCCGAGAGCGCCGCCTTGAAGCGGCTGCTAACGCTCTGCGCCAGTACCTTGCGCAAATTGGCCCCCAGCACCCGCAGAATGCCAGTGCGCACCAAATGCGTGCCCCACACCAGCAGGGCAATGGCGGCCAGCAGATTTAACAGCTGCGTCAAAGGGACCTTTCAGTTAGCGGTCATGGACGGCCACGGCCTGCGGCCTCGCACAAACGGATCCGTCTGCATCGTTGTCGCTTCAGCGGCTGCGCCGGACGCGCAGCAGCTCGTCCAGTATCAGGCAGACGGCGCCGATGCTGATGGCGCTGTCAGCAATATTAAAAGCCGGGAAATGTTTACCGCCCCAGTGAAAATCAAGAAAATCAACGACATAGCCATACAGTACACGGTCAATTACATTGCCTAGGGCTCCGGCCAGAATACAAGCCAGGGCGAAGGCAAACAGTTTTTGACCGGCGTGCGACTTGAGCATCCACAAAATCAGCAGTGCTGCGGCCAGACCGATAGCGGTAAAAAACCAGCGTTGCCAGCCGGAGGCACCGGCTAGAAACGAAAAGGCGGCACCGCTATTGTGAACCCGCACCACATTAAAGAATGATGTGACCAGTGTGCTGTCACCATGCTGGTAGTAGCCAATAATCAGCACTTTCGTGAACTGGTCGGCAATCAACAGGATCAGCGCTAGCCCCAGCCAGGGCAGCATGCCACCCGAGGACGCTGGTTTAAAGCCCCTGGCCATTACGCAACTGTCCGTGGCTCGCCCGCACCAAACAGGTTGCTGGTGCAGCGCCCGCA
>JBLHZH010000032.1:0-12311 GCA_047629695.1 Rhodoferax sp. | reverse complement strand
GGTACAAGCCAGGAACCAGGCGGATGCCAGTGTTCACAGCGTGAAGAAAAGTCTGGTCGAATACGGTGACAAGCTCGATGCCGGCGAAAAGGAAAAAATCGAAGCCGCCATCAAGGAACTTGAAGAAGCCCTGAAGAGTGATGACAAGGCCGCGATTGATGAAAAAAGTACCGCACTGATGACGGTCAGCCAAAAGCTGGGTGAGAAGATGTACGCTGATATGCAAGCCAAACAGGCTGCCGAAGGCGCACCCGCTGGCGACGCAGGCCAGGCTGGCGGTGCCGAAGCTGGTGCTAACGCCGCCGATGACAACATCGTCGATGCGGAAGTGAAAGAAGTCAAAAAAGGTTAAGCGCTGGCGCTTTTCACTGTAAATACACGCCGCGTTGAACACCCCAAAGGTGTAACGCGGCGTTTGTATTGAAACCGGGTATTGAAAGACTATGGCAAAAAGAGACTATTACGAAGTGCTGGGTGTTCCAAAGAACGCCTCGGACGAGGAAATTAAAAAGTCCTATCGCAAACAGGCGATGAAGCACCACCCTGACCGCAATCAGGGGGATGCCTCCCAGGCCGCAGAAGAAAAGTTTAAAGAGTCTAAGGAAGCCTACGAGATGCTGTCGGACCCGCAAAAGCGGGCGGCCTATGACCAGCACGGTCATGCCGGCGTCGACCCCAATATGCGCGGCGGTCCGGGTGGTCCCGGCAGCGAGGGCTATGGCGGCTTTGCCGAAGCTTTTGGCGACATTTTTGGCGACATGTTCGGCCAGCAGCGGGGCGGTCGTCCCGGCGGCGGAGCGGGCGGGGGCCGTCAGGTCTTCCGTGGCAGTGACCTGAGTTATGCCATGGAAGTGACGCTAGAAGAAGCGGCACGCGGCAAAGAAGCCCAGATTCGCATTCCCAGCTGGGATGCTTGCGATGTTTGTCATGGCTCGGGCGCCAAACCAGGCACCCAGGCCAAAACCTGCGGCACCTGCACCGGCTCCGGTCAGGTGCAGATGCGTCAGGGATTTTTCAGCGTGCAGCAAACCTGCCCGACCTGCCGGGGTAACGGCCGGGTGATTCCCGAGCCCTGCATGGCGTGTAACGGCCAAGGCAAGGTCAAGAAACAGAAAACCCTAGAAGTCAAAATTCCAGGCGGCATCGATGCGGGCATGCGCATTCGCAGCGCCGGCAATGGTGAACCCGGGACCAACGGCGGCCCGGCGGGTGATCTGTACATTGAAATTAGACTCAAAAAGCACGATATTTTTGAGCGCGATGGCGATGACATTCATTGCTCGGTACCTATCAGCATCATCACCGCGACCTTGGGTGGAGAAATTGAGGTGCCGACGCTGGCGGGTAAAGCAGCGATAGATATTCCTGAGGGAACCCAGACCGGCAAGCAATTCCGTTTGCGGGGCAAAGGTATCAAAGGCGTACGCTCCAGTTATCCTGGCGACTTGTACTGCCACATTCTGGTGGAAACACCCGTCAAACTCAGTGAACACCAACGAAAACTGTTGCGTGAGCTTGACGACTCCATCAAAAAAGGTGGCAGTAAACACTCGCCCACGGGTGACAGTTGGACCAACCGTTTGAAAAGCTTTTTCAGTTAAGGTCCAGCATTTGGTGAACCACACAGGTGCAGTCACCTAAAAAAAGCCGTAAAGTCAATAACGACTACGCGGCTTTTTTTTATCTCATCACAAAGGCACGTTGCCACTTCACTGTAACGGTCTGTGACGGGCCGATACGGGCTACGACACGCTGCACCGAATAAGGCTCCGGCTCGCGCACCTTGATCACTGCGCGCGTAACCTGCGCTTTATTCGGAGAGAAGATGAAGTCACCAACGGCCTGATCATAAAGTCCTTCGACGGTAACGCCGAGCACGCCCACTTGCAGCTCCCGCTTGATGCTGTTGAGCAGTTTCAAAGAAGCATCTTCGTCTCGCGTATGGGTAAAACGCGACCACTCCAAGGCATCTAGCCGAATAAACCACCCTAATGGTTTAGCCACTTACTGTCTCTTTGTCATACCAACCCAAATTTCGAATTATTAAATAACTATTTTTATTATTATTAGATAATAAATTTTAATTAAAAAATAAAAATATTCAAAACGAGAATTGAATATCAGGCATCCGTTATGCTGGCCCAGGGAAATGGTGCAGTCTATCGTTTCGCAGGAATGGCGACAACGGGAACAAACAAAGTCTTGTACTGCTCTCGCAATATATTCTTCTGAACCTTGCCCATGGCATTGCGCGGTAAGGCGTCCAGCACAAAGCACTGTTTTGGAATCTTGAAATTAGCCAGTGTGGCTTTAAGTTCTGACAGAATCTTCGAAGGGTGCGGCGAGGCGCCGGGCTTGGCAATGACGATTGCCACGCCGGCTTCACCGAAGTCAGGATGTGGCACCCCGATTAGCGCACTTTCAGCGATGCCACTCATCTCGTTGATGTAGCCCTCAATCTCGGCCGGGTAAACGTTATAGCCACCACTGATAATGAGGTCCTTGCTGCGCCCGACAATGGTGATATAGCCCTTAGCGTCAATCTTGCCGACGTCGCCAGTTTTGAAATAGCCATCCACAGTAAATTCTTCTTTTGTCTTTTCGGGCATGCGCCAATAGCCCGTGAAAACATTCGGGCCTCTGACCTGAATATCACCAATCTCGTCTGCCGGGAGTACCTCGCCAGCCTCATTGACGGCCCGCAGGCCAGTCCCCGGCAAGGCGAATCCGACCGTGCCACCCCGTCTTTCGCCGTCCCGGTAGGGATTGGACGTCAGCATCGCGGTCTCTGACATACCGTAGCGCTCCAGAATCGTGTGACCGGTACGCTCACGCCAGTCGTTAAAGGTTTCTATCAATAGAGGTGCTGAGCCAGCAATAAACAGGCGCATATGGGTGCATAACGCCCGATTCAGGCCGGGTTCAGTCAGCAGGCGCACATAAAGCGTGGGCACGCCCATGAATACCGTCGCCTCAGGTAATTTTTCCAGTACCCGCTTGGGGTCAAAACGAGCCATCCAGATCATCTTACTGCCGTTAATTAATGCGCCATGCAAGGCCACAAAGAGGCCATGCACATGAAAAATAGGTAAGGCGTGAATCAGCACGTCGCCCTTTTGCCAGCCCCAGTATTTTTTGAGCACCAGGGCATTGCTCAACAAGTTGCCGTGCGACAGCATGGCCCCCTTGCTGCGTCCAGTGGTGCCGCTGGTGTACAAAATGGCAGCCAGGTCAACCGCCTGCAAAACGACTGGGTCGTGCTGGTCGCTGCATAGGGCGGCACGGTCCAGCAGCGAGCCCTTACGGTCGTCATCCAGCGTGAAGACGTATTGCGTGCCAGACTTGAAAGCAAGCTGGCTGACCCAGCCAAAATTGGCTGAGCTGCACACCACTACGGCAGGCTCGGCATCGCCAATGAAATAAGCCACTTCCGCACTTTGATAAGCGGTATTGAGAGGCAAAAATACATAACCAGCGCGCAGGGTGGCGAGATACAACACCACCGCTTCGACCGATTTTTCGACCTGCATGGCAATGCGGGCGCCGGCAGGCAGTTCAAGCGACTGCAGAAAATTGGCCATCATGGCAGAACTGCGCTCCAAGTCGCGCCATGAATAGGCCAGACCGCTGTCGGTTTCAATCGCAACCGCCTCCAGATCAACGGGAAACGCAGCACGCAGCGCAGAGAACAAATTTTGATTTTTCATAGCCATAAGTCAGCCCCTTTATCAGTCCAGTTTAGCGCCTGCGTCCTTGACATCCATCGCCCGGCGACTGGCCTCACTATTGGCTACCGCTCAAACTTACGATCTTTAAAAAATCATTACTTGTACAAGTCTTTAACACTACCGGAAACCGCAATCGTGCCCTGCGCCAATTGTGAGCGGTACCGGTCCAGGCGTTTCAAATCGTATAGATAATTCACCATAAGTCCATAAGATTGCTTAAGCCCCTTGGGTGACGGATCGCCAGCCCAATTGAGTCGTTCAACACGCGCACCATTACCCAGATGAAAACGTGCTACCGGATCAATCGGTTTGCCTTGAATTTGCGCCAAGCACAGGTAGTGCGCAGCGCAATGCAGCAATATCAGACGCACCGGCGACTTCTCGGGCAGCGTCAGGGCGCCTTCTGCAGCGCTTAAAAAGTGCGCCGCTGTCGGCGACTCGAAGCCTACAGCTCGACCCAGGGCGCTGCGCGCCTTGTCGTCCAGTTTATCCAGCAAATGCGCTGCATTTTTAGCCAACCAACTGCGATAACCCGGAATCGGCGAGAGCGTAGAAAAGGTACGCAGCTGGGGAAATTCGTTCTTCAAGCTCTCGACCACGCGTTTGATCAATGAGTCCCCAAAGCTGACGCCACGCAAACCGGCCTGGGTGTTGCTGATAGAGTAAAAAATAGCGGTTGTGGCCTTGTTCAGGTCAGACGGCGCCGCCGACTCATCCAACAAGGGAATGATGCTACCGGCCAAACTATCAACCAGCGCGACTTCGACAAAGATCAGCGGAACGTCAGCTAGGCGTGGGTGAAAAAAACCATAACAACGTCGGTCGCTATCGAGCCGGTTCTTTACGTCGGCCCAGCTTTTGATGTCATGCACAGCCTCGTACTTGATGAGCTTTTCGATCAGCGAAGCCGGCGAGTCCCAGCTGATGCGCCAAAGGTCCAGAAAACCGACGTCAAACCAGGTGGAAAACATATATTCCATTTCTACGTCCAGCGCCATCAGGCGTTTGTCGACCTTAAGAAAAGGCAGCATTTCGGCCCGCAGGTCAACCAGAAACCGGACTCCAGCCGGGTAGGCACTGAAGCGCTGCAGCAGTCGCCGTCGCGGCGACACCGTAGCGCGACGAAAATGCACCTCGGCCACGGCCTCGTCGGGTGTACCCACGGCAACGGCAAAGCGGGCTTGCGCAGTTTTGACCTTGTCGACATCGGCAATAAAACACTCACTCATCAGCAACCACATATCACGGCGCTGCTCAATGGATGCGCTGACATACCAGTCAGCCATCGCCATGGCGCGGCGCCCGCCTTCAACCTCGCTGACTTGCGGATCCGTGATGTCGCGCAAGGCCATCAGGGTGTTACGCAAGACGCGCGGCGACAAGGCTTCGTCCTTGTCACGCAAGGTCGCCTTCAGACGCTCGCGGGTGGCACGCGCACCAGACGTCTCGGATACGCTCTTTTTTGCGCTGGTCGCAGGCATCAAGCGGGCAACGTTACGGGTGATCCAGTCGGAAGTGTTCATGTCAACAACCTGCTTTCCTGTATGAGTGAGACTTTGCGCAAGGCTACACGCTGATGCATGCGATGTGGACGCATGGCAGCTTCAACGCCAACGCTGTCGCGTACGCGTAAGGCGGCATAGATCGCCGAGCGTTCGCTAAGACTTTGCGCCAGTCGGCCCGGCGCACACAACGGCTGAAAACGTGACCAATTAAGGATTTTGTACAGATCGGCAATCGCCTGGGCGAGCCAGCGGGGATTGGCCAAGGTGATGATCGCCTCGTGGCGGTTCAAGTTCGTAGCGTAATAGTCATTAACACGCTGCACTTTGGCATACGCCTTGAGTTGCGCCTGCAAACTGTTGGGCGTGGAAAGATCGACATCGCTGACGTTGCGCGCAGCCTCAAAAGTGCAGCGGCCTTCCAGCAACGCAATCACCGGAAAAATCTCGTCCAGATCCTGTTCACTCGCCTGATAAACAAAGCCGCCCCGTCGGGGCTCATGGCGCAGCCAGCCTGCGGCCGACAAGACCTTGAGAGCTTCGCGCAGCAGGGTACGCGAGATCGCCAGTCGCTCGCACAGGACCGGCTCATCCAGAAAGCTGCCAGGTAACAACTGACCCGAAAAAATTTCCGCACGCAGCATTTCAGCGACTTGCTGGTGCGATGAACTTGGCATAAGACGCATGGCGTGGACCTCCTGACAGTGGTTAAAGCTGTAATTTTCTATAATTAAATAGAATTATGAACACACTGACGCACCTAAACAGAACGGCAACGCGACAGAATCATCGGGACATATCCACAGTCAGGTCAAACAAAGTGGCCACTCCACTGGGATTAATGGCTGAGGAGGCGCTAAAGTACGGCGATGTCTGAATTTCTCACTGCTGCCTTTTACAAGTTTATCAATTTACCCGATTTTGAGGCCCTCAAGTCGCCTTTGCTGGCCTGTTGCGAAGCCAACCACGTCAAGGGCTTGGTGCTGCTGGCCAACGAGGGCATCAACAGCACCCTGGCCGGGCCGCCGGCTGGCGTTCGGGCGGTGTTGGCTTATTTGCGACACGACCCGCGTCTGGCCAACCTGCAGCATAAGGAAGCATGGTCAACCAAGCTACCGTTTTACCGGATGAAGGTGCGTCTCAAGCGCGAAATCGTGACCTTAGGGGTCCCCGGCATCAGCCCGACCAAGATGGCTGGTACCTACGTCAAACCGGAACACTGGAACGCCTTGCTAGCCGACCCTGAAGTCGTGGTAATTGACACGCGCAACGACTATGAAGTGGGTATTGGCACGTTTGCCGGCGCTGTTAACCCCGACATCCAGAGTTTTGCCATGCTGCCAGACTGGGTCGCGCAAACCAGCGCCTTGCACCCGGCATCTGGCAAAAAACCAAAGGTGGCAATGTTTTGCACCGGTGGCATTCGCTGCGAAAAATCTACCGCCTTACTCCGCGCCCAGGGCTTTGAGGAGGTCTACCATCTGGAAGGCGGCATCCTGAAATACCTAGAAACCGTGCCCGAGGCACAGAGCCAGTGGCAGGGCCAATGTTTTGTCTTTGACGAGCGGGTCTCGGTCGGCCATGGCCTGGTGCCAGGTTCCCATGGCCTGTGCCGCGCCTGCCGCCAGCCGCTGAACGACGACAACCAGGCCTCACCTCTATTTGAAGCTGGCGTGAGCTGCCCCAAATGCCACGCTACGACCCGTGAAACCCAGAAAAACAGCGCACGCGAGCGCCAACGACAGTGGGAACTGGCCAAAGTCAGGGGACGACCCGCGCCCATTGGCCAGCCGCAGATTCACACTGCCCCACCTTGAAACGGTTGGCATAATGTCTGCGCCCTACCCCGTTCTCTATTCGTTTCGCCGTTGCCCTTACGCCATGCGGGCGCGCTTGGCGCTGCTGGCCAGTGGTCAGGTCTGTGAACTGCGTGAGGTTGTGCTGGCGAAAAAACCGGCAGCCCTGTTACTCGCATCAGCCAAAGCCACGGTGCCGGTGCTGATCACTCTTGAGGGCCAAGTGCTGGCCCAAAGCCTGGAGGTTATGCACTGGGCCTTGCAGCAGCAGGACCCGCAACACTGGCTACCCGCCACTGAGGCTTTGCAGGCAGAAGCGCAACAACTCCTTGCCCAGTGTGATGGTGGCTTCAAGTTTCATCTGGACCGCTACAAATACTCTCATCGCTACGCCTTGACGGATGGACTGGCGCACCGGGCGGGCGGAGTAAATTTTCTGGCAGGCCTCAACCAACGCCTGGGTGCCCACAGCCATTTACTGGGTCAACAGATAGGTTTGACCGACCAGGCAATCGCCCCGTTTGTACGCCAGTTCGCTCACACTGACCCGCTCTGGTTTGCAGAGCAGCCTTGGCCGGCGCTACAAACCTGGTTGAGCGACTTTGAAAACTCATCCGCTTTTGTGCAGGTCATGAAGAAGTACCCGCCCTGGCAACCAGAACAGGACCCCATATTTTTTCCAGCCCTTTAGGGAGACCACATTTCATGAAGTAGCACTTTTCTCTCGTCTTTGCGAGGGCAGCGCGACAACCCAGGCAGTCATGAACTGCTGCGGCCTGTGACCTCGCAGAGACGGAAGTACTTTTGGGGTCTCCAACTCCCTTAGTTGGCCAGCAGTCGTAGCTTTGCCGCCTGGTACTCACGTTTCAACTGGGCCACATAGTCGGCTGTGGTTTGCACCTTGTCGATAGTGCCGATACCCTGGCCACAACCCCAGATATCTTTCCAGGCTTTGGACTTATCAGCGCCAAAGTCCATCTTGCTCGGGTCGCTTTCGGGCAGGTGGTCAGGGTCCATACCGGCGTTACGAATACTAGGCGCCAAGTAATTGCCGTGCACGCCGGTAAAGAGGTTGCTATAGACAATGTCGTCCGAGTTGCTGTCCACAATCGCCTGCTTGTAGGCAGCCGAGGCACGTGCTTCCTCGGTGGCAATGAAGGCCGAGCCAATGTAAGCAAAGTCAGCCCCCATGGCTTGCGCAGCCAGTACCGCGTCGCCAGTCGAGATCGATCCGCTGAGGGCAACCGGGCCATCAAACCACTGGCGTATTTCCTGAATCAGGGCAAACGGGCTCTTGACTCCGGCATGGCCGCCGGCGCCCGCAGCCACCGCAATCAGGCCGTCGGCCCCCTTCTCGATGGCCTTGTGCGCGTGCTTGTTGTTGATGATGTCGTGCAACACCACACCGCCGTAGCTATGGGCAGCCGCGTTGATGTCTTCACGCGCGCCCAAGCTGGTGATGATGATGGGCACCTTATATTTGACGCACAACGCCATATCGTGGGCCAGTCGATCATTGCTTTTATGCACAATCTGGTTGATGGCAAAAGGTGCGGCCGGCTGCTCCGGATGCGCTTGGTTGTATGCGGCCAGTGCCATGGTAATCTCGATCAGCCAAGTTTCCAGTTGTTCGGCCGGACGTGCATTGAGCGCCGGCATGGCGCCCACCACACCGGCAATGCACTGGGCAATCACCAGTTGGGGGTTGCTGATGATGAACAGGGGTGAACCAATCACCGGAAAAGGCAGTTGATTCAGGGGTGCAGGTAATTTGGACATGGGAACTCCCTCTATTGGTATGTCGAAAATAGTCAAATCGACCTTAAAAGGCTTCCAGCGCCAGCGCGGTGACGCTCTCCGCGCCCTCGACGATGGCATCGCGCAAGCCCGACGTTTTGGTAAGCAGGTGATCGGCATAAAAGCGGGCCGTGACTATTTTTGCCGTCATGAACGGCACATCAACGCCTTGGGCAATGAGCTCTTGCGCCATAAGCAGCGAGCGCGCCAACTGCCAACCGGCCATCAGATTGCCAGCCAGCATGAGGTAGGGCACGCTACCTGAAAACACCGCATTCGGGTTGCTCCGGGTATGGGCCACAACAAAATTGACCACTGCCACAAAAGCCTCACGCGCCTGTACTAGACGTCGAGCCACGGCCAGGGCATCAGCACTACCATTCTTGATGAGCAGAGCTTCAGTAGCTTCAATCTGGGCCGCCAGGGCTTTGGCATTTCCCCCCCCATCACGGGCGGTCTTGCGACCAACCAGGTCGTTAGCCTGAATGGCGGTGGTACCTTCGTAGATAGTCAGAATTTTGGCGTCGCGGTAATACTGAGCAGCACCCGTTTCTTCGATAAAGCCCATGCCACCATGCACTTGCACGCCCAATGAGGTCACATCCAGACTCATCTCGGTGCTATATCCCTTGATCAGGGGGACTAAAAACTCATAAAACATAAGGTTTTTCTTGCGCACATCCGCATCGGGATGGTGATGCGAGGTGTCATAAGCGGCGGCGGCCACCGTGGCCATAGCACGACAACCTTCGACATAGGCACGCATCGTCATCAACATGCGTTTTACATCGGGATGGTGAATGATGGCTGTACTGGTGGCGCACGACCCATCAACTGGACGGCTCTGCACCCGCTCTTTGGCGAAAGACACAGCTTTCTGGTAGGCTCGCTCGGCAATTGCAATGCCTTGGACACCCACACCAAAGCGGGCCGCGTTCATCATAATGAACATGTACTCCAAGCCCCGATTTTCTTCACCCACCAGGTAACCCGCGGCGCCGCCATGGTCGCCGTATTGAAGGACGGCAGTGGGGCTGGCCTTGATTCCCAGCTTGTGCTCGATACTGACGCAATGCACATCGTTGCGCGCACCCAGCGAACCATCAGGGTTGACCAGGAACTTGGGCACGACAAACAGGCTGATGCCCTTGACCCCTTCAGGCGCACCGCTGGCCCGGGCCAGCACCAAATGCACGATGTTTTCGGTCATGTCGTGCTCACCCCAGGTGATGTAAATCTTGGTGCCAAACACCTTGTAGCTGCCATCGGCTTGCGGCTCGGCGCGCGAACGCACGGCGGCCAGATCGCTGCCGGCTTGCGGCTCGGTCAGGTTCATGGTGCCAGTCCACTGGCCACTCACTAATTTTTCGAGGTAGGTGGCTTTGAGTTCAGGCGAACCGGCAGTCAACAGCGCTTCAATTGCGCCGTCGGTCAACAGCGGGCACAGGGAGAAACTCATATTGGCCGAATTTTGCATTTCACCGCAGGCTGAGCCGATAGTCTTGGGCAGGCCCTGACCACCAAACTCAACCGGATGCTGCAGCCCCTGCCAGCCTCCTTGGGCCAGTTGTCTGAAGGCTTCCTTAAAACCTGGGGACGCAGTCACGATCCCGGCTTTAAGCGTAGAGGGATTCTTGTCGCCCTCCCAGTTCAAGGGGTCCAGCACGCCCTCGGTGAAGTTGGCGGCCTCTTGCAGTACCGCTTGCGCGGTGTCAAAACCGGCATCTTCAAAACCGGGCAGCTCGGCAATTTGGGCGATATTGGCGACATATTGAATATTGAACAACATGTCATTCAGCGGAGCGACGTAACTCATTTTATTTTTCCCAAAAAAATCATCACGCCCCTCATAGGCCACCCGGGCGTGCAGGGGTGGCATGCGGCACTAGCGCGCAGCAGGAACCAAATTAAAGTGCAGCGACCAAGGCCGGCACGGCGACGAACAAGTCCGCCTCCAGGCCGTAGTCAGCGACCGAGAAAATCGGCGCTTCAGGGTCTTTGTTGATGGCCACGATGACCTTGGAGTCCTTCATACCAGCCAAGTGCTGAATCGCACCGCTGATGCCGGCGGCGATGTAGAGCTGCGGCGCCACGATCTTGCCGGTCTGGCCGACTTGCCAGTCATTAGGCGCGTAACCGGCATCCACTGCCGCGCGCGAAGCCCCCATGGCCGCGCCCAGCTTGTCAGCCAGAGGCGTCATAATTTCCGCAAACTTTTCTTGCGATCCCAGCGCCCGACCACCGCTGACTATGATTTTTGCAGCCGTCAACTCGGGCCGGTCGTTCTTGGCAATTTCACTGCCGATAAAACGAGTCTTGTCACTGGCTAGGACCGCAGTCACAGTTTCAACCTTAGCCGACCCGCCTGTAGCAGCGGCGGCATCAAAGCCGGTGGTACGCACCGTGATGACCTTGATAACATCAAGACTTTGCACCGTGGCAATCGCATTACCAGCATAAATGGGACGCTCAAAGGTGTCAGGGCTGTCGACTTGCGTGACATCCGAGATCTGACCGACATCAAGTTTGGCAGCCACACGTGGCGCAATGTTCTTTCCCGATGCGGTCGCAGCAAACAGAATGTGACTGTAGTTGGTGGCTAAGGCTAGCACCTGGTCGGTCACATTTTCAGCCAGACCATGGGCGAAAGCCTCACTGTCGGCGTGCAGCACCTTGGCGACACCACTGACTTGGGCGACAGCGGCCGCAACGGCGCCCGCATTGACGCCAGCAACCAGTACATGGACCTCGCCACCACACTGAACGGCAGCGGTAATGGCGTTGAGGGTGGCCACCTTGAGGTGGACGTTGTCATGTTCAGCAATAACTAATGAGCTCATGCGATCACCTTGGCTTCGTTCTTGAGTTTGTCGACCAGCGTGGCAACGTCTGGCACTTTGATGCCGGCGCTGCGCTTGGGCGGCTCGGACACCTTGAGGGTCTTGAGGTGCGGCTTGACATCAACACCGAGGTCTTCCGGCTTGAAGACATCCATCTGCTTCTTTTTGGCTTTCATGATGTTAGGCAGCGTCACATAACGCGGCTCGTTAAGACGCAAGTCAACGGTGATCACAGCCGGCAGACTGAGGCTGAGAGTCTCCAGACCGCCATCGACTTCACGTGTCACAGAGACCTTGCCATCAGCGACCACAACCTTGTTGGCGAAGGTGGCTTGCGGCAAATCAGCCAACGCGGCCAACATCTGACCGGTCTGATTACAGTCATCATCAATCGCTTGCTTGCCCAAGATGACAAGACCGGGTTGTTCCTTGTCGATTAACGCCTTGAGCAACTTGGCCACTGCCAGCGGTTGCAACTCTTCGCTGGTTTCCACGAGGATGGCACGATCGGCACCAATGGCCATGGCGGTGCGCAAGGTTTCCTGGCACTGGGTAACACCTGCGGATACAGCAATGATCTCTGTGACGACGCCTTTCTCTTTCAAACGCACGGCCTCCTCAATGGCAATTTCATCAAAAGGGTTCATG
>JBLHZH010000031.1:0-12349 GCA_047629695.1 Rhodoferax sp. | reverse complement strand
TCTTCCGAGTTGTAGGCAATGCCACCACCGGTACCGCCCAGAGTGAAACTGGGACGAATCACCGTAGGAAAGCCCAGGGTCTTTTGCACCACCCAGGCTTCATCCATGCTGTGTGCAATACCGGAACGCGCAGAACCCAGACCAATTTTGGTCATGGCGTCCTTGAACTTGAGGCGGTCCTCGGCCTTGTCGATGGCTTCCGGGCTGGCGCCAATCAGCTCGACGTTGTATTTATCCAGCACACCATGGTGCCACAGGTCAAGCGCGCAATTAAGCGCTGTCTGCCCCCCCATGGTGGGCAAAATGGCGTCCGGGCGCTCCTTGATTATGATTTTCTCAACCGTCTGCCAAGTAATAGGCTCGATATAGGTAACGTCCGCCGTGGCCGGGTCGGTCATGATGGTGGCTGGGTTGCTATTGATCAAGATGACTTTATAGCCCTCTTCGCGCAAGGCCTTACAGGCCTGCACGCCGGAATAATCAAACTCGCAGGCCTGACCAATAATGATCGGGCCAGCACCAATGATGAGGATACTTTTTAGGTCTGTGCGTTTAGGCATTCTTCTTCTCCTGAGCCTTCACCATCATGACGGTGAAACGATCAAACAAATAGGCAATATCATGCGGGCCGGGCGATGCTTCAGGATGGCCCTGAAAGCAGAAAGCTGGCTTGTCGGTGCGTGCCAGGCCCTGCAGCGTGCCATCGAACAAGCTGACGTGGGTGGCGCGCAAATTGGCTGGCAAACTGGCCTGCTCTACCGCAAAACCATGGTTCTGGCTGGTGATGCTGACACGGCCGGTATCGAGGTCTTTTACCGGGTGATTGGCACCGTGGTGACCGAACTTCATTTTGAAAGTTTTAGCCCCGCTGGCCAGCGCCATGATCTGATGGCCTAGGCAAATGCCAAAGGTGGGAATACCCGACTCGATCAACTCGGCAGCTGCGGCAATGGCGTAATCACAAGGTTGGGGATCACCCGGACCATTACTCAAGAAGATACCATCAGGTTGATACTTGAGCACCTCGGCGGCGGGCGTCTGCGCCGGCACCACTGTCACGCGGCAACCGCGCTGGGCTAGCATACGCAAAATATTGAGCTTGACACCAAAATCATAGGCAACAACATGAAACTTCGGACTTGTCAATTCACCATAACCAGGCCTGCCCAGCAGCTGTGGGTTTGACAGCTGCCATTCGGTCTGCGTCCATTCGTAGGCGGTCTGGACGGACACCACTTTAGCCAGATCCATGCCTGACATGCTAGGTGCAGCCAAAGCCAGCGCCAGCGCCTGATCAATCACCGCTTGGGTGATTGACTGGCCAGGAGACAAGCCTACGATACAACCATTTTGTGCCCCCTGGGTCCGCAAATGACGGGTCAGCTGCCGAGTGTCGAGATTGGCAATCGCCACTGTTTTTTGCTGCACCAAGTACTGCGGCAAAGTCATGTTGGCGCGAAAATTGGAAATCACCAGCGGCACGTCCTTGACGATCAGGCCGGCAGCATGCACCTTGGTCGATTCGACATCCTGGGTGTTGACCCCATAGTTACCAATGTGCGGGTAGGTCAGCGTGACAATTTGCTGGCTGTAGCTCGGGTCTGTGAGAATTTCCTGATAGCCGGTCATGGCGGTGTTGAACACCACCTCGCCAACGGTGGAGCCAGCGGCTCCGATGGAATTTCCTACAAACAACGTGCCGTCTGCAAGCGCCAATAAGGCGGGTGGGAATGATCCCTGTAAAGACAAAAGCACTGGGTTCTCCGGATAGGGTTTTCGGGTACACCCAAACGCACTCAAGCGACAACGCTTAGGGTTTTAAAAAGGGAATTAACTTGAGATAACGCAAGGCGTACGAGGCGCAATGAAGCCACCCATTATATCCGAGGGGTTGCCTGAAACGGCCCTTAATCCAACGCGGCAGTGGCGCTGGCGTGCAAGCAGATAGCAGCAGCAGCAGCCACGTTAAGCGACTCTTCGCCACCAGGCTGGGCAATGCGCACATGCAACTGGGCGAGTGCCTCCAGCTGGGCGCTCACGCCCTGCCCTTCGTGACCCAACGCCCAAACGCAGGGCATGGGCAGCAGCTTTTGCTGTACCGCTTGGTGTAAGAAGGAGCCACGGTGGGAGCTAGTTACAAGAATCGGCAGCTCGAACGCCACCAGCTCGGCCAGCTCGACCCCCTCCATCAGTTGTAAACCCCAATGAGCGCCCATGCCGGCACGCAACACTTTGGGGCTCCACAGGGCCGCCGTACCCTTGAGTGCGATGACTTGCTTGAAGCCAAAGGCAGAGGCATTGCGCAAAATGGCACCGACGTTACCGGCATCCTGTACACGGTCGAGAATGACACTCGCCATCGTCGGCAACAAAATCTGAGCTACCGGCAACTCGAACACAAAACCCATGCTGGCCGGCGACTCTAGGCCGCTGATATCAGCAAAAAAAGTATCCGGCAAAATGATATTCTTGGCTGCGGCGTTGCTGAATTGTGCAGGGACCAAGGGCCAGAACGACTCCGAAAAAACCGCCACCAGCGGCTGCACGCCACGCACCAAAGCAGCGCGACACAGGTGATCGCCCTCGACCCAAAACCGACCTTGTTTGCGATAGGCCGTACTATCCCGTGACATACGACGCAGGTCTTTGAAAAACGTATTGTCGCGCGATGTGATGTACTGCACGGCAAGCGTGCTCATGCCAATACCTCCGTCACCGGTCGAAAGGTTTTGCGGTGCTGCGGACAGGCGCCATGCTCGCGCAAAGCCAGCAAGTGCGCGGACGTACCATAACCTTTGTGCCGGGCAAAGCCATACTGTGGAAACTCTAGGTCATAGGCAGCACACCAACGGTCGCGGTGCACTTTCGCCAAAATAGAGGCGGCCGAAATGGCCGGCACCAAGGCATCGCCTTTGACAATGGCCTCGGCCCGGATACTGAGCACGGGCAAGCGGTTGCCATCCACCAGCACCAAGTGGGGTTTGAGGCGCAGGCCTTCGACCGCCCGGCGCATGGCCAGAAGCGTCGCCTGCAAAATATTGAGCTCCTCAATTTCTTCAACGCTGGCTTGCGCAATCGAGCAACATAGCGCTTTGGCGCGAATCTCGTCAAACAAGCGTTCACGGCGTAAGGCCGTGAGCTTCTTGGAATCGGCCAGACCTTTGATTGGATTTCTGTCATCGAGGATCACAGCAGCCGCGACCACAGGGCCGGCCAAAGGCCCGCGCCCGGCCTCGTCGACGCCGGCCATCAGGCCGGAAAGGTGCCAGATCAGCGTCGTTTGAGGAGGGATGGCTGAATCAGCCTTAGAGGACTTGCTGGATGGCATGGGAAGCTAGGGTGGGCGTATCACGCTGAAGTTGCAGATGCAGTTCGGCGAATTGGTGTTGCAGAGTGGTTATTTTTTCAGGCGTCGCCTCCATCGCGTCCAACCAAGTCAGAACGGCGGCGGCCAGTGCTGGCGGTGTAGCGGCGTCTTGTAACAGTTCAGGCACGACGAAATCACGACAAAGAATATTGGGCAAGCCAACCCAGGGTTGCAGTTTTTTACGGCGCATGATCTGCCAGGATAGAGCGCCCATGCAGTAAGCAATGACCATCGGTCGCTTGAATAAGGCTGCCTCCAGCGTCGCGGTGCCGCTGGCAATCAGTGTCACATCGCAAGCCGCCAGTGCGGTGTAGGACTGGCCTTCGATAATTTGCAGTTGCGTTAGCATGCCGCAATCACGGGCGGCCTGTTCAATTGTCCGCTTCAAGTAGGGTACTGCCGGCACGATGAATTTAACCGCCGGACGCTGACGCTGAATCAGGCCAGCCGCCTGAAAGAAGCGCTGAGCCAAGTGCTTGATCTCGGATTGACGGCTGCCCGGCAAAATGGCCAGCACCAGATCCTCCTCGGCCAGACCCAGGGCAGCCCGCGCCGCCGATTTATTCGGCATCATCGGAATCACATTGGCCAGTGGATGACCGACATAGGTGGCGGCGATACCGTGTTGTGCCAGCAAAGCGGGCTCAAACGGGAAAATACACAGCACATGGTCGACACTAGCCCGAATTTTTTTGACCCGCTCAGGGCGCCAGGCCCAAATGGAGGGGGCGACGAAATGAACTGTCTTGACCCCTTGTGTTTTCAGGCCGGCTTCCAAATCCAGGTTAAAGTCAGGCGCATCAACGCCGATGAACACATTGGGCGGTTGCTTCAGAAGACGGGTTTTGAGCTGCGCCCGAATGCCGATAATTTCGCGGTAACGCAGTAGCACATCCCAGCCATAGCCGTGTACGGCCAGTCTCTCATGGGACCACCAAGCCTCAAAGCCACGACGCGCCATCTGCGGCCCGCCAATACCGCCCGCCTGCAGGTCCGGCCAACGAACATGCAAACCGTCCAGTAACAAACCAGCCAGTAAATCACCAGACGTCTCGCCCGCCACCATGCCGACTTTCATCTCAACGCACAATACCACGCTGGGGCGATGCGTCGGCCAAGAACGACAACATCATGGCAATATCCGGCTGAGAATCGAGGTGGGCATGGCCCAGATCAGCAATGCGTTCCTGCGCCACCTGGAGCGTCAAGTCGTCCCGGTACAGAGCCTTGTGCATGGCCTTGACAACCGTTACCCGCTCGGCAGAAAAACCTCGCCGCCGCAAACCTTCATAGTTCATGGAGCGGGCCTGCGCCGGCTGACCCTGACACATGACAAAAGGAGGCAAATCAGCAAAAAGCAGCGTACACATGGCGGTCATGCTGTGGGCACCCAACTTGACAAATTGATGCACGACTGTAAAGCCGCCCAAAATAACCCAGTCAGCCACCTGAACATGACCTGCCAACTGAGAGTTGTTGGCAAATATGGTGTTGTTGCCCACCACACAGTCATGCGCAATGTGGACGTAGGCCATCAGCCAGTTGTCATCACCCAACCGCGTGATGCCCGTGTCACCAGGCGAGCCGATGTTGAGGGTGCAAAACTCACGAATCGTGTTGCGGTCGCCAATCACCAGCTCACAGGGCTCGCCTGCATATTTTTTATCCTGCGGAATGGCTCCCACGGAGTTAAACTGAAAAATCCGGTTGTCACGGCCAATCGTGGTGTGACCTTCCAGCACACAATGCGGGCCAATCGTCGTGCCGGCGCCCACTTTGACGTGAGGACCAATAACGGTATAAGGCCCAACCGTAACGGTCGAGTCGAGCTCTGCCTCGACGTCAACCAGGGCGGTGGCGTGAATCAGGGTCACCCGTTTGCCCTCACTTGATCGCACGCATGGCGCAGGTCAACTCGGCTTCGGCCGCGAGTTCCTCGCCCACCAGTGCACGCGCCTTGAACTTAAAAATACCGGCTTTCATGCGCAGCAACTCCACTTCAAGGATAAGCTGGTCACCGGGCTCCACCGGACGCTTGAAACGTGCCCCGTCAATACCGGCAAAGTAATAAACCATATCGTCAGTGGGCGAGGTACCCAGGGCATCAAAGGCGAGCAAGGCAGCAGCCTGCGCCAAGGCTTCAAGCATCAAAACCCCCGGCATCACCGGACGATGCGGAAAGTGTCCGACAAAAAAAGGTTCGTTGATGGTGACATTTTTCAACGCCCGGATGGTTTTGCCCTTTTCAATGGCCAACACCCGGTCCACCAGTAAAAAAGGATATCGGTGCGGCAGCTGCTTGAGAATTTGGTGAATGTCCATCATGGTTGTTCCAGTATTTTTAATTTATCTTCCAGCACCCGAATACGATCGCGCAAGCTGTGGAGTTGTTTAAGTGAGGCCGCATTTTTTTCCCAAGCGGCATTTTCGTCAAGCGGAAACATGCCGGTGTAATGGCCGGCTTTGCGAATCGAGCGTGTGACCACCGTGGCCGCAGAAATATTTACTTCGGCGGCCAGGCTCAAGTGCCCCAGCACAATGGCGCCACCGCCAATGGTGCAATAGGCACCAATAGTGGCACTGCCAGCTACGCCAGCGCAACCGGCCATCGCGGTATGTTGACCAACATGCACGTTGTGACCAATCTGGATCAGGTTGTCGAGCTTGACGCCGTCTTCAATCACCGTATCTTGCAAGGCACCCCGATCAACACAGGTATTGGCACCAATTTCCACATCGTTGCCGATCCGTACGGCTCCCAGCTGTTCTATTTTTTCCCAGGCGCCTGCATTGGGGGCAAAACCAAAGCCATCAGCGCCAATCACGACACCCGGATGCAACAGACAGCGCTCGCCAATCACACAATCTTCACCAATCGTCACGCGAGACTTCAGCACCGAGTCAGCCCCAATGCGGGCACCGCGCTCAATCACGCACAAGGCACCGATCTGGGCTCGCGGATGGATAAATGCCTCTGGATCAATTACGGCACTGGGATGAACCTGCGGCCGTATGACTCGCGGCAAGCTTCTTTTCCAGAGCTGCGTCACGCGGGCAAAATACAAATACGGCTGATCCACCACGATACAGGCGCCGCGCGCCTGTGCCAAGTCACGCATGACAGGGCTGACGATGACGCAGGCCGCTTGTGAAGTGGCGAATTGACGCTGGTATTTAGGGTGACTGAGAAAGCTTAGCTGCTGCGCACTTGCCGATTCAAGCGGCGCCAGGCCGCTGATTTCAAGCTGCCCATCGCCCAGCAACTCCCCCCCGAGCGAATCAACGATCGAGGCTAACGTTAAAGACACACCACGCAGGACGCAGGCCTCCTTATTTGAGGCCGCCATTGTTGAGCTGCTTAATCACCTTGTCGGTGATGTCATGTTTTGGATTCACGTAAACCGCTTCCTGCAAGACCAGGTCGTATTTTTCAGACTCGGCGATCTGCTTGACCACCCGGTTGGCGCGTTCCAATACCTGCTGCAACTCTTCGTTTTTACGTGAATTCAGGTCCTCCTGAAATTCACGACGTTTACGCTGAAACTCACGGTCCTGATCAACCAGCTGTTTCTGACGGGCGTTACGCTGGCTTTCCGCCAAAGTCGGTGCCTCACGCTCGAACTTGTCGGCGGCCGTCTTCAGGACCGCACCCGCATCGACAAGTTCCTTCTCACGCTTGGAGAATTCCTGCTCAAGCTTGGTCTGAGCAGCCTTGGCCGTACTCGCCTCCCTGAAAATCCGGTCGGTACTCACGAAGCCGATACGAAACTCTTGCGCCTGTGCCGATACGAGCAGTCCACCGAGAAAAATACCGGCAGCGCATTGACGTAAAAAATGGTTCATTAAAAACTCGTTCCGATTTGAAATTGCATGGTTTGTAGTTTGTCGCCTTCAAACTTTTTGACGGGCTTGGCAATCGCCAGACGCAACGGTCCTACTGGCGAGATCCAGCTAATACCGACACCCACCGACGAACGCAAACTGCTGGAATTTTCGTTAATCAGAGAACCGTTGTTGGCACCTCCGACCGCTCCGACATCAAAAAAGGCGAACATTCTGAGCGTACGGTCATTGCCGGCACCGGGGAACGGTGTCAACAATTCGGCATTCAGATTAATTTTTCTGGAGCCGCCCAGCACCGTGCCACTGATATCGCGGGGGCCCAGACTTCCCTGCTGAAAGCCACGTACTGAGCCCAACCCACCACCAAAGAAGTTTTTAAACACAGGGTAGGTGCGCGAACCCGAAGCAGCGCCCAGACCCAACTCCCCGTTGAAAGAAAGGGTGTATTGCTTGTTCAGTGGAATATATTGCTGATATTGGTAAGTCGCACGCACATAGCGGGCATCGCCGGCAGGTGACCACTCTGCGTTGGCACGCTGGAAGCGACCCGAGTTAGGGGCCAATGCACTGTCACGGCGGTCGCGCGACCAACCAATCGTCAAAGGTACGGCATTACTGGTGAAACCAAATTGGTTAGCGTAGTCCAGATAAGCGACCGGTAGCAGGGTCCCCGGAACAATCCGGGTCTGTTCCAGGCCGGCACCGAAGAAAACCGTGTCACTCTCGCTGAAAGGCACGCCAAAGCGCAAGCTGCCACCTGAAGTCACAAGTTGATAAAAATTTTGATCCTGCTGGGGACTGATGGTTCGGTGATAAACGTCAACCGTTCTGGAAACGCCATCTTCAGTGAAATAAGGATCCGTGGTGTTGAAGACAATGGTCCGGTTAATCTTGCTGGTATTTAACTGCAGACCCAGCGAGTTGCCCGAACCAAAGGCGTTGTCTTGGCGCAGACCAAAGGACAGACCCAAGCCGTCACCACTAGAGAAACCGGCACCCAAACTGATGCTGCCTGTGGGTTTTTCAGTCACATTGACGGTCAGGTCTACCTGGTCTGGCGAGCCGGAAACTTCCTGTGTCTCGATGCCCACTGCCGTGAAATAGCCCAGACGGTCAACCCGGTCACGGGACAAGCGAATCTTGTCGCCGTCATACCAGGACGCCTCAAACTGGCGAAACTCCCGGCGCACCACCACATCACGGGTGCGGGTGTTGCCCGCAACATTAATTTTGCGCACATAGGCGCGGCGCGAAGAATCAGCCTGCAACACCAGAGCGACCCGGTTGTTGAGGCGGTCAATCTCGGGGCGGGCTTCTACCCGGGCAAACGCAAAGCCGAAATTACCAAAGTAATCGGTAAACGCTTTGGAGGTCGCGGCGACTTCATCTGCGTTATATGCCTCCCCCGGCCGGATCGTAACCATTGACTTGAACTCATCTTCTCTGCCAAGGAAGTTACCTTCAAGCTTCACGCTACTGACGATAAAACGTTCGCCTTCAGTGATGTTGATGGTGATGGCGATATCGGTTTTATTGGGCAAAATCGCCACTTGAGTGGATTCAATCTTGAACTCAAGATAGCCTCGGGTCAGGTAATAAGAGCGCAGGGTCTCAATATCGGCATTAAGCTTGGCCCGCGAATAACGATCCGACTTGGTGTACCAGCTCAACCAGCCCCCGGTGTCTAGGTCAAACAGGCCACGCAAAGTCGACTCATTGAAAACTTTATTGCCCACCACCCTGATTTCACTGATTTTGGCCGGTCCGCCCTCCACCACTGTAAAAGTCAGGTTGACCCGGTTGCGCTCAATCGGCGTCACGGTCGTCACCACTTCTGCAGCATACAGGCTGCGGTTGATGTACTGTCGCTTTAGCTCCTGCTCAGCCCGGTCGAGCTGGGCCCGGTCATAGGGCCGGCCATCGGCCAGACCAACATCCTGCAGCGCCTTTTTGAGCACGTCTTTGTCAAACTCTTTGGCGCCGACAAACTCGACTCCCGCCACCGTGGGACGCTCTTGCACCACCACCACCAGCACATCCCCATTGACCTCAATGCGGACGTCGGCGAACAGGCCCAGACCAAACAGCGTACGAATCGCCGTAGAGCCCTTCTCGTCGTTATAAACATCACCCACACGGACCGGTAACGATACAAAAACAGTGCCGGGCTCGACCCGTTGCAGCCCCTCAATGCGAATATCACGCACAGTGAAGGGGCTAATAGCCCAAGCTGAAGTGGCCGCAAAAAGCAGGGAAGCTACAGTGGTCGCAGCCGACATGGCGCGCCATTTAAATCGTTTGATTTGCATTTTTAATAGAGAGAAGTCAGGCAGGTGTTGATGGTCAACACCGAACATTTAGCTAAATAAACGGGTCACGTCGTTGAAAAGGGCAATCGACATCATGGTCAAAAGAATTGCAATACCGCCGCGCTGCAGGCGATCCATCCAGATTTCCGGAACGGGCTTGCCCGTGACACCCTCCCAAAGATAATACATCAGGTGACCACCATCAAGAACAGGCAAAGGCAGCAAATTCAAAATCCCCAGGCTGACACTGATCAGGGCCAAAAACAACAAATACTGGGTCAAGCCCATGCCAGCAGACTTGCCGGCGTAGTCGGCAATTGTCAACGGTCCGCTCAAATTCTTCAGAGAAGCCTCACCGATCACCATTTTCCCCATCATCCTGAGCGTCAATATCGACACATCCCAGGTGCGGACGACCCCTTGCCACAAACCTTCGACTACTCCGTATTGCACGATAACCGCCTGGGGTACCGCGCCCACATAGGCGCCTATTCGTCCAATCGCCAGGTCACCTTCCTGCTGGATATCAGGCTTGACAGTGATGTCAAGATCGATTCCTGCCCGGTTGATTTTCCATAACGTTGCTGGCGCTTCAGCACCATTCAAAACCGAAGCGCGAATCAACTGCCGCAATTGCTGCCCATCGAGTACCGGCACGGAACCGATCTGACGCACCACATCGCCGTCGCGTAAACCCGCCTTCTCAGCCGCACCACCTGCCGCCAGAGTACCAATCACTGGGCGAGTCAGGGGCCCAACAATGCCAATTTTTTGAAATAAATCATCACTCGCTTCACTTACCCCCAGACTACCCAGTTTAAGGGTGACCTCGTCACTGGCGCGACCTTCGGCCCGTGTCAGCGCCAAACGTACATCACGCCCCTCCAGCGCGCCGCGCGTGAGGAGCCAGCGCACATCCTCAAAAGAGGCGACATCCTGCAGTGCGGCCCCCTCAAACCCAATCTGCTGAACCGCCTCTCCGCCGGTCAAGCCAGCCTGAGCAGCAATCGACCCGGCCGGCGGGCTGGCCAGAATGGCCGCAGAAAGTTGAATCCCGGTCCAGTTAACCACCGCATACAAAAGAACCGCCAGTAACAAATTGGCCACCGGCCCGGCCAACACAATAGCGACACGCGAGCGCAAGGGCTGGGTATTGAAAGCCAAGTGACGCTCGTTCTCAGCCACCGGTGACTCCCGTTCGTCCAGCATCTTGACGTAACCACCCAGCGGAAAAGCGGCCAACATAAACTCGGTGGGCGAACCCTTGGGTTGCCAGCGAAGCAGCGGCTTGCCAAAACCAATGGAAAACCGCAGCACCTTAACGCCACAGGCCACGGCCACCCGGTAGTGGCCGTATTCATGGACCGCAATCAGCAGTCCAAGAGCCACCACAAAAGCGACGAGGGTCAGCATGACAGTCGCGGCTTCATTGGTTTAAACGCCCACACGCGCAAGCACCTGCTGCGCGGCAGCGCGGGACAGCGCATCGAGCGCCAACAAATCATCAAGCGACTGCGGACTGGCAGTCGCTACCTTATCAAGCGTCTCAAGATTCACCCCATGAATCTGGTCAAAGCGTATTCTTCGGTCAAGAAACGCCGCCACAGCCACCTCATTGGCGGCATTCAGCACCGCGGTTGACCCCGCCGGCCCTTTTAAAACAGACCAGGCCAGCGCCAAGCCAGGAAAGCGTTGCGCGTGCCCGTGGTCATCCACCGACTCAAACGTCAGACCCGCCATAATTTTAAAATCCAGCGCAGCAGCGCCTGAACTCATCCGGTCCGGCCAGGACAAGCCATAGGCAATAGGCACTTTCATATCGGGCGTGCCAAGTTGCGCCACCACCGAGTTGTCTTTGTACTGCACCATCGAGTGAATAACGCTTTGGGGGTGAATCACCACCTCAATCTGCTCGGGCCGAAGACCAAACAAAAAGCGGGCCTCAATGACTTCCAGCGCTTTGTTCATCATGGTCGCCGAGTCAACAGAAATTTTTCGGCCCATCACCCAATTGGGGTGGGCACAGGCTTGCTCTGGGGTCACATCGCGCAAGGTAGCTGGGTCGTGTTGGCGAAACGGGCCACCGGAAGCGGTCAGAATAATTTTGTCAATCTGATTGGCCCAAGTCGTGGCATCGTCAGGCAAAGACTGAAAAACCGCAGAATGCTCGCTATCAATCGGCAGCAACTTAGCGCCCCCTTGAACAACAGCCTGCATAAAGTAGTCACCGCCAACGACCAAAGCCTCCTTGTTGGCCAGCAGCAAACGCTTGCCAGCCCGCGCCGCGCCCAGACAGGAAGCCAGACCGGCGGCACCCACAATTGCCGCCATGACTATATCAACCAGCTCGTGCGAAGCGATCAAGGTAATGGCCGCCGCGCCCCAAAGCACACGTGTCGGTAGTTGGAGTTCATGGCACTTTTGTTCCAGCGCCAGCCCATGGGGCTCGCTGGCCATCACCGCAAACACTGGTTTGAACTGCACACATTGCTGCAGCATCACGTCGACTTGGGTCGAGGCACTGAGCGCGAACACCTCAAACCGGTCGGGGTGCAGCGCCATGACGTTCAAGGTACTGACCCCGATTGACCCGGTTGAGCCCAAAATGGCAATGCGTTTTTTGACCTGAGTCACTGTTTCATTCATCGGGGTAGTTAAACCGTGTAAAGCATCATAGCGATTGGCAAGGTGGGCAGCAAAGCGTCAATCCGGTCTAGCACACCACCGTGACCGGGTAACAGGCCGCTGCTATCCTTGACGCCCGCGCTGCGCTTGACTAGAGACTCAAACAAATCACCCAACACACTCATGGCCGCCATGAAAATAGCCA
>JBLHZH010000030.1:0-12371 GCA_047629695.1 Rhodoferax sp. | reverse complement strand
CCAGGTTGCGCCTCGCGGTGGTCAATCGTTACCAGCAATTGCTCGGCCATTACTTTGTCACCGGCCTTGACCAAGAGCCTGGCAATATGCCCACTCGCCTGCACCGACACGGTACTTTGCTTCACAGGTTAAATCACCCCGTCGAGTTCAAAGATGGTCGCCATTGACTTCAGTTGCACCGGCACCGCCGGCACTTGAATACGGCCTTGCGCAGCGGCAACCGACACCACCCATGCCGCTAGCCAAGGCGTGATGCAACGAACAGGTCGGCTCAAGCGGAGGACAGCAAGTAAAGTCATGCGGCAGCTTTAAACAAGAAAAAAGTATCCAAGCATACCTGCCGGTAGTAAATTGACGAATCGCAACTTATGGCGAATTCACGCAACAAAAGCACCTGTTAGACTTTTTTCTACCGAGGACTCGTTCGGACTAATGCGCAAACAACTGGATCGTCATGGAAAACAACAAATACGCCGAACTGCTTGACCTATTGCTTTATGTCGGCAAGTGGCTGGTACTCGCCAGCCTGGTTGCCGTCCTGGCCGGGTCGGCGTCAGCGTTCTTTCTCTTTGCTCTTGACTGGGCCACCAGCACGCGCCTAGCGAATCGCGCGTTGAGCTGGTTGCTGCCGGTGGCGGGCTTTGCGGTAGGCTGGCTTTACTTGCGCTGGGGTCAACAGGTTGAGGCCGGCAGTAACTTGTTAATCGACGAGATTCATGACCCCAAAAAAGTGGTCCCCTTGCGCATGGCACCGTTGGTGCTGGGCGGTACCGTGGTGTCGCATTTATTTGGGGCCTCGGTTGGCCGCGAGGGCACGGCCGTGCAAATGGGGGGGGCGCTGGCAGACCAGTTAACCCGTCTGTTCCAGCTCCAACCCGAAGACCGCCGTATTCTTTTGATGGCGGGCATCAGCGCCGGCTTTGCCTCGGTCTTTGGCACCCCGCTGGCCGGCGCGGTCTTTGCGCTGGAAGTGCTGGCCATGGGCCGCCTGCGTTATGACGCGCTGCTGCCGTGCATTTTGGCCGCCATCGTGGCCGACCAGATTGGCCTGCTCTGGGGGGTGCACCATACCCACTACGTGATTGGGCTGGTGCCGCCGGTGTCGGCCTGGGGACTCGGCGCCATGGTGGTTGCCGGTGCCCTGTTTGGTCTGACCGGCAAGGTCTTTGCAGCGGCCACACACACCTTGAGCGGGCAGATGAAAAAACACATCACATACGCTCCGCTGCGGCCCTTTTTGGGCGGCGCGGTGATTGCCGCTACGGTCTGGTTTTTAGCGGCAGACCGCTATGTTGGCTTGGGCATTCCGGTCATTGTGGAGGCGTTCCAGCAGCCGCTGGCCCCTTACGACTTTGCCGCCAAGATGCTGTTCACCATCGCCTCGCTTGGTTCCGGCTTCAAGGGCGGCGAGGTCACGCCGCTGTTTTACATCGGCGCCACGCTGGGCAATGCGCTGGCCCCCCTTTTGCAGATGCCCTTTGCGCTGATCGCGGCCATTGGCTTTGTCGCCGTGTTTGCGGGCGCCGCCAACACGCCGATCGCCTCCACTCTCATGGCGATGGAGTTGTTCGGTGCCGAAATCGGCATTTTTGCCGCCATCGCCTGCAGTGTCAGCTACCTGTTTTCAGGGCACACCGGCATCTACACCGCGCAGCGGATCGGACAGGCTAAAAACCGCCACGCGCCAGAAGGTATCAAGTTAAGCGAATTGTCGGCTTACAAAAAAGAACAGCGACGCCGCGCAGCGCTCGCAAATACGAGTAAAAAAAGCCCTGATAAATCAAGGTTTTGAAGGTTATTTCTCTCAAAAAACTTCAGGTCTAAAAAGGAATGTCATCATCCATGTCATCAAACCCGCTCGGGGGCCGGGACTGGGCCGGCGCCTGACGTTGCGCAGGGGCGAACGACGGAGCGGGCGCCTGTGGTCGTGAAGGTGGTGCCGGGCGCGCTGCGTAACTGTTGCCACCGCCGGCGGCATGGCCTTCGTCATGGGCGGGCTCGCCCATGCCTTCGCGGCCGCCGAGCATCTGCATCTCATTGGCCACAATGTCAGTGGCGGATTTCTCGACGCCATCTTTGTCCGTGAATTTACGGGTCTTGATGCGACCTTCGATATAGACTGGGCGGCCTTTTTTCAGATACTGACCAGCAATTTCAGCGAGTTTACCAAAGAACGAAACGCGGTGCCACTCGGTCTCTTCGACCATGTTGCCGTCTTTGCCCTTGTATTTGCTGCTGGTGGCAATGGTGATGTTGGCCACCGCGTCGCCACTGGGCAGGTAACGCACCTCGGGGTCGCGCCCCAGGTTGCCGACGAGAATGACTTTATTGACTGATGCCATGGTTTTCCTTTATTCAAAGTTGCAAGTTTGAATTCATTATCCTGCCTTTGGCGCCAGTGTCGAGGCCTGGGTTGGCTGGGAGTGCATCGGCCAAGCCAGCACCAGCCACAACAGCATGAGGCCGGCACAGGTGGCAAACAGACCGGACGCGCCGACCCGTTTGACCAGCCAGCCCCCGATCACACCACCGGCAAAGAAGCCCAGCGACTGCAAGGTGTTGTAGACCCCCATGGCAGCGCCGCGGGCATGCGCCGGGGCCACCCGGGACGCCAGGCTGGGCTGGCTGGCTTCCAGCACATTAAAGCCACAGAAGAAGATAAACAGCAGCACCGCCAACGCCGCCACGTTGGGCGTGCCTGAGGCCGCCACGGCAAAAAATCCCAGCTGTACCAGAGCAATCAGCCCCACTGCCGTCAAAAATACCGCCCGCAGATAGCCCCGCTTTTCCAGTGGAAACAAGCTAAAACCCATCACCAGGAACGACGCCAGTACCGCCGGCAGGTAAATCCACCAATGGTGCTCATGCGGCAAACCGGCCTGCACCAGCATCGCAGGCACCGCCAGCCACATGGCCAGTTGGACTGCATGCAGCACAAACACCCCAAAGTTCAGACGCAGCAGCGACGGCAAACGCAACACCTCGCTCAATTGACCCCGTGGCAGGTTTTTGTGCTGCCGCGGCTCGGGTGGTACCCACCAGATCACCACGGCAATACCGGTCAATGCCAGGCCGCCAGTCAGAACAAACAAGCCGCCCAGCCCGATCACGCTCACCAGCAAGGGAGCGGCCACCAGCGACAGTGCAAACATCAGCCCGATGCTGGCCCCCACCAGTGCCATCGACTTGGTGCGGACCTCGTCGCGCGTCTGGTCGGCCAGCAGGGCAGTGACAGCGGCCGAGACCGCGCCGGCCCCCTGCAGCGCCCGCCCAATGGCGAGCCAAGTCAGCGTCGGCGCCCAGGCCGCTACAAAACTGCCACCCGCAAACACCAGCAAACCAAAAATAATAACCCGTTTACGCCCGACCCGGTCCGACGCCAGGCCCAACGGAAACTGCAACAGCGCCTGCGTCAGGCCATAAAGCCCCATGGTCAGGCCGATCAGGGCCGGATCGCCGCCGCCCGGGTACTTGGCCGCCTCAAGCGCGAACACCGGCAAGATCAAAAACAGCCCCAGCATGCGCAGGGCAAAAATGGAGGCCAGCGACAGACTGGAGCGGCGCTCGGCAGAGTTCATCACGCCAACGGCAGCGTTTTCTCCAGTCAACAGGGTAGCAACTTTAGGCACAACAGGGGGTCTCCAACAAGCCAAACCGTGAACAAGGGGATCGGCATAAGCGCTGAATTGTCCCCGATCTGAACTGCGGCCCTACAGACCCACAGGTCAAGTCGGCCGAGATTCACTATCATGTTGGGTTTTCCCCTGAGCGCATTCCATCTTGAAATCCCCCACCGACGGCACCTACCTCGCGGCAGCCCTGCAGCTGCAGACCATCAGCATTCGCGGGGCGCGCACGCACAACCTCAAGAACATCGACCTTGACATTCCGCGCAACCAGTTGGTCGTCATCACGGGCTTAAGCGGATCCGGCAAGTCCAGCTTGGCCTTCGACACTCTGTATGCCGAAGGCCAGCGGCGCTATGTGGAAAGCCTCTCAACCTACGCTCGCCAGTTCTTGCAGCTCATGGACAAGCCCGATGTCGATGTCATCGAGGGCCTGAGTCCAGCGATCTCGATTGAGCAAAAAGCGACCTCGCACAATCCGCGCTCCACCGTCGGTACGGTGACCGAGATTCACGATTACCTGCGCCTGCTGTTTGCCCGCGCCGGCACGCCTTTTTGCCCGGACCACGATTTACCACTGCAGGCGCAAACCGTGAGCCAGATGGTGGATGCCGTACTGACGATGCCGGCCGACACCCGGCTGATGATCTTGGCGCCACTGGCGCGCGAAAAAAAAGGCGAATTTCTCGACGTCTTTGCTGACATGCAGGCGCAAGGCTATGTGCGCTTTCGGGTCAATGGTCAAGCGTATGAATTTGACCAGCTACCAGCCCTCAAGAAAACCGAAAAACACGATATTGATGTGGTAATTGACCGCATCAAGGTGCGCCCGGACAGCGAGCCGCTGGCGCGCGACCAGCTGCGCCAGCGCCTGGCTGAGAGTTTTGAGGCCGCCCTGCGGGTTGCCAATGGGCGCGCCATTGCGCTTGAAACCGGAGGCAGCAGCGCCGCGGATGCCGGCCCTAACCCGAAAGAGCACCTGTTCAACGCCAAGTTCTCCTGCCCGGCGTGTAACTATTCGATTAGCGAGCTGGAGCCCCGCCTGTTCTCGTTCAACTCCCCCGTGGGCGCCTGCCCAGCCTGTGACGGCTTGGGCATGCAAGACTTTTTTGATCCGGCACGGGTCGTCGCCTTCCCGTCGCTGAGCCTGGCCAGCGGCGCCATCAAGGGCTGGGACCGGCGCAACGGTTACTACTTTGCCTTGCTGGAAAGCCTGGCCAAGCACTACAAATTTGACATTGAGCAAGCCTTTGAAACCCTGCCAGCCGAGGTGCAGCAAGCGGTATTGCAGGGCTCGGGCACTGAAGACATCAAGTTCAGCTACGTGATGGACTCGGGTGTCTCACAGGGCAAAAAAGTCAGTAAAAAACACCCGTTCGAGGGCATCATCCCCAACATGCAGCGGCGCTTCGTGGAGACCGACTCCACCCTGGTGCGCGAAGACCTGGCCCGCTATCGCAGCAGCCAGCCCTGCTTGGACTGCGGCGGCTCCCGCCTGAGGCGCGAAGCACGCCACGTCAAAATTGGCGAAGGTCCGCAGGCGCGCGCCATTTTTGAGATCAGCCACGCCACCCTGCGCGATGCCTTCACCTATTTCAACACGCTGCATATGAGTGGTGCTAAGGGTGAGATTGCAGGCAAAGTGGTGCGCGAAATCGGCTTGCGCCTGAAGTTTTTAAACGATGTTGGTCTGAACTACCTGAGCCTCGACCGCAGCGCCGAAACCCTTAGCGGTGGTGAGTCGCAGCGCATTCGTCTGGCCAGCCAAATTGGCTCAGGTCTGACCGGTGTCATGTATGTGCTGGACGAACCCAGCATCGGCCTGCACCAGCGCGACAACGACCGCCTGATTGACACCCTGAAGCACCTGCGCAACATCGGCAACAGCGTGCTGGTGGTCGAGCATGACGAAGACATGATGCGCGCCGCCGACCATATCATCGACATGGGCCCGGGCGCTGGCGTGCATGGCGGGCGCGTCATGGCGCAGGGCACGTTTGACGAGGTCAAAGCCAACCCCCTCTCGCTCACTGGCCAGTACCTGGCGCAGACGCTCAAAATTGAAGTGCCCAAACACCGCACTGCCTGGTTACCCACCGTGCATATCAAGCAGGCGGTTGACAAATACAAGTCACCGCATCACGCGCCCAGCCCGGCAGCCGAGCGGCGCGCTGCCCGGGAAGCCAACCACCTAGCCACCCAGGGCGACATGCAGTGCTTGCGCGTCACCGGCGCCAGCGGTCACAACCTGCAGGACGTAACGGTTGAGTTCCCAGTCGGCCTGCTAACCTGCGTCACCGGCGTCTCGGGCTCGGGCAAATCAACGCTGGTCAACGACACGCTTTACACCGCCGTGGCGCGCACCCTGTACCGCGCTCATGAAGAACCGGCCGCGCACGAGTCGATTGACGGCATTGAACACTTTGACAAGGTCATCAACGTCGACCAATCGCCGATTGGCCGCACGCCCCGCTCCAACCCGGCCACCTACACCGGCCTCTTTACCCCGATCCGCGAGCTGATGGCCGAGGTGCCAATGGCGCGCGAACGCGGCTACGGGCCGGGCCGCTTCAGCTTCAACGTCACCGGCGGCCGCTGCGAAGCCTGTCAGGGCGATGGCATGGTGAAGGTAGAAATGCACTTTTTACCTGATGTCTATGTGCCCTGCGACGTTTGCGTAGGCAAGCGCTACAACCGCGAAACGTTGGAGGTGCTCTACAAGGGCAAAAACATTGCGCAAATTCTGGACCTCACGGTCGAGGCTGCCTACGAGTACTTCAAGGCCCTGCCCAGCATTGCGCGCAAACTGCACACGCTGCTGGATGTGGGCCTGAGCTATATCCGCCTGGGCCAGGCCGCCACCACGCTCTCAGGCGGCGAGGCGCAACGCGTCAAGCTGGCTTTGGAGCTGAGCAAACGCGACACCGGGCGCACCCTCTACATTCTGGATGAGCCCACCACCGGTCTGCACTTTGCCGATATCGACCTGCTGCTCAAGGTGCTGCACCAGCTGCGAGATGCCGGCAACACGATTGTGGTGATCGAACACAACTTGGACGTCATCAAAACCGCAGACTGGCTGATCGACATGGGCCCCGAAGGCGGCGCCGGTGGCGGCCAAGTGGTGGGCGTGGGCACGCCGGAAGCCATTGCCAACAACCCGGCCAGCCACACCGGGCGCTACTTAAAACGGTTGCTGTCTTGAGCGCGTTAAAAACCGCCGCTTTCTTCACCAACCGCAAGGTCGTGTTTCTGGTCGCCGCCCTGTGCTGTCTGCTCTGGGGCAGCGCCTACCCGGCGATCAAGAACGGCTACGCACTGTTTGCGATTGCACCCGATGACGTCCCCACCAAACTGGTCTTTGCGGGCTACCGCTTTGCGCTGGCAGGGCTGGTGCTGCTGGTGATTGCGAGCATCGGCAAAAAGCCGCTGTTTGACATGAGCCGGCGTACGCTGGGCCAAATCACGCTGCTGGGTTTGACACAGACCGGCCTGCAATATGTGTTTTTTTACATCGGCCTGGCCTATGCCACCGGTGTCAAAAGCTCCATCATGAATGCGACCGGCACCTTTTTCAGCGTCTTGCTGGCCCACTGGATTTACAAAAATGACCGACTCAGCGTCAACAAGGTGCTGGGCTGCCTCATCGGCTTTGCCGGGGTGATGGTGGTGAACTTCGGCCCAGGCTTGATCGGTTTCGACTTCACGCTGATGGGCGAAGGCTTTGTGATGATTGCCGCCTTTGTGCTGTCGGCGGCCAGTATCTACGGCAAGAAAATCTCGCAGCACGTGGACTCCGTGGTGCTGACCGGCTACCAGTTGGCCATTGGTGGCCTTGCCCTGCTATTGCTGGGACTGGCCAGCGGCGGCACGCTAACCGGCTTTACCTTCAAGTCAAGCGCCCTGCTACTCTATCTGGTGGTGCTGTCCGCGACAGCTTTTTCGCTGTGGACCATTTTGCTCAAATACAACCGCGTCAGCCTGGTCACCATCTTTTACTTCATGATTCCGGTGTTTGGCACTGGACTGTCGGCCCTGTTCTTAAACGAGCGTATTCTGGAGTGGAAATATATTGTGGCCCTGCTGCTGGTGTGTCTCGGTATCTGGCTGGTGACCAAAGAGGAAAAAACAAAGAGCCCCTGACCCGTCCTCGTCTCTGCGAGGCCGCAGGCCGCGGCAGCCCATGAACCCTGGATGGCCGCGCTGCGATCGCCAAGACGAGAGTGCGGTTATTTCCTACTTTCTTAAACTAGGGGCTTGGCAGCCTGTAACACGTCGCGGGTTCTGAGCGCTTCTTGGCGTGCCACCTGAGCAAAGTCATCGCCGGCGCCTGCGTACAAAATGGCACGCGACGAGTTGACGATGATGGGCGCTACGGTGTCGCCCGGCTGGCCATCCACGCCGGGCAGTCCGCGCCAGCCGGCCCGGACCGTGGCCACAGCGTCGCCACCCTGGGCACCGACGCCGGGAATCAACAGCGGCAAGGTCGGCGCGACCACCCGCACCCGTTCAATCTCCGCCGGATAGGTCGCGCCCACCACCAGCCCAAGCTGGCCGTTGAGGTTCCAAGGACCTTGGGCCAGACGGGCAATATGCTCGTACAGCAGCGGGCTGCCCTGCACGCTGGCCAGCCGCTGGTTCTGCAAATCGTCACCACCAGGGTTGGAGGTGCGGCACAGCAAAAATGCGCCTTTATCGTGGTATTTGAGGTAGGGCTGAACCGAATCAAACCCCATAAAAGGCGACAGCGTCACAGCATCGGCGCCATAACGCTCAAAGGCTTCAATCGCGTATTGTTCGGCCGTGCTGCCGATGTCGCCGCGCTTAGCATCCAAGATAACCGGTACCCCAGGCGCGGTACGACGCATGTGCGCTACCAGACGCTCCAGTTGGTCTTCGGCGCGGTGAGCCGCAAAATAGGCAATTTGCGGTTTGAAAGCCAGTACCAGATCGGCCGTAGCGTCCACGATGGCCGCACAAAAGTCGTAAATTTTGCTGGCATCGCCGCGCCAATGGATCGGAAATTTAGTCGGCTCGGGGTCCAGCCCCACGCACAACATCGAACTGTTTTGGCGCTCGGCGGCGCGCAGCATGTCAATAAAATTCATGTCGCCATTGTAAGAAGGGCCGCATTAAGGCGGACTTAAGCTGAAGCGGCGAGAATGCGGCCATGAAACTCACTGAACTGGCCAATGACACCGAAGACACCCAGCACAGCCCGTCCGAGCGGGCACGGGCCGCCTCACGCAGCACGTGGGTCAGCGTAGGGATCAACGTCGTCCTGACCACCCTCCAGCTGGTGGTGGGTGTCATGGCCAAGTCGCAAGCCCTGATTGCCGATGGCATTCACTCGCTGTCCGATCTGATGGCCGACTTTGTGGTGCTGTTTGCCAACCACCACAGCCAGAAAGACGCTGACGTAGAGCACCCTTACGGTCACCACCGCTTTGAAACCGCCGCCTCGCTGGTACTGGGTATTATTTTGCTCATTGTCGGCATCGGCATGCTGTGGTCGGCGATACGCAAGCTGGAGTACCCGGAGACTGTAGCCACCGTACACATCATGGCACTGTGGGTGGCCGGTGGTGCGCTGATCACCAAGGAGCTGCTATTTCGCTACATGCTGGCAGTGGCCAAACGCGTCAAGTCAAGCATGCTGGTGGCCAACGCTTGGCACGCCCGCTCGGATGCGGCGTCCTCCCTAGTGGTAGGTATCGGCATTATTGGCAATCTGGCGGGCTACCCGATTCTGGACCCGATTGCGGCGCTGATTGTCGGCGTCATGGTCACCAAAATGGGCTGGGGTTTTGCTTGGGATGCCCTGCACGACCTGATGGACCGCGCCGTGGACGAACAGGAAGTCGCGGCGATTCGCCAGACCCTACTGACCACGCCGGGCGTCAGCAACGTGCACGATGTACGCACTCGCAAGATGGGCGACATGATTGTGGTGGACGCCCACATCGAGGTCGATGCCACCATTACAGTCGAGGCCGGTCACGACATCGCCGTGGAAGCTCGCCAGCGGGTGCTACAACGTCACCGCGTGCTCAACCTGATGACGCATGTCGACCCGTGGCGCCGGCCCGACCTGGACCACGGCGCCGTTGCACCGGCTCCCCCCCTCCCCCCCGCGTCAGCGACGCACTAACGCCCCCGCTCAGGCAATTATTTCGACAATGCCGCAACCCACCCGCAAGGCCGCGCCAATGGCGGCGCTGGCCTGGTGCGAGGCCGCGTAGACACTCAGATTGGCCACCTCTTGCGGGCTGGTGAAGTGCCAGATCAGGCTTGAGGGGCGATTTTCCTTGAGAAACAGCGCCTCCATTTCGGTCACAGAGATACCCCCGCTCCTGCACCATCTTGCCGAAAAATGCCACTGTACCCTCCGTGCGCGTGGGGCCGGGCAGAATCAAGTTGACGGTCACACCGCTACCCGCCAGCACCTTGACCAACCCGCGCAGCAGCCCCTACAGCATCGCTTTACTGACGCCATGGTGCAGCATTTCAGTCGGAATATTGAGTCCCGATTCGCTGGAGATAAACTGAATTCGGCCCCAACCCTGGGCCTGCATGGCCGGGACGTAATGACGCGACAGGCGCACACCACCCATCACGTTGACCTGAAAAATTTCATCCCAGTCGGCATCAATCAGTGCAAAAAAATCCTTCACCTTGTAAATGCCGAGGTTGTTGAACAGAATATCAGCCGTGGACTCGGCCGCCATCAGCGTCTGGCAACCGGTCAGAGTGCCGATACCGGCGATCACGCCCCGGACCTGCGCGCCACTTTGGTCCGCGTGCAAGCTGGCCAAAGCCGCCTCCACCCACGCCAACGTGGGACCCGTCACAACGACTGCGGCACCGGTGTTATCCAGACCTTGAGCGATGGCCAAGCCAATGCCCCGGGAGAACCGGTGACGATGACGGTCTTGCCTGAAAGATTAATGATCATTAAAATTCCTGTGAATTGAACAACTGAAGCCGCTTTATATTAATCAGGGCCCGCATAAAGAGATTCAATTCAGGAATTTTTTTTCGTCTCTGAAAGGGCAGTGTGGCAGCCCATGACCTCCTAGATTGCCGCGCTGCGCTCGCGAAGACGACATCTTCTTCGTCTCTGCGTGACCGTAGGCCATGGCAGTCCGTATCCCCTGAATTTGCCATTTATCAATGCTCCCGCGTCCGTGACTCGCAAACTGCATCTCATCGCTGCTACCCGCATTTTTAAGGAGAGTTTCTATATCGGAGTCAGAAACCTTTATGTCCGGATTGGCGAACTAGAAGTAGGAAACGAGACGCTGAGACGTGACTACCAATCGCTAACCAAACAATTTTCCGAACTTTATGAAACTCTTCGCGCCTTGGCCGCGACCCAGCACGCCGCTGTTGCCACCCAGAATGCCAAGCCCCACATGATCAAGGTCGCGGCCAAAGCTTCGGCAGAAGCCGCAAGTGAAGTGGCCGAAGCCGCCGCTTCCGCCGCCTTGGCGATCGCGACTGCGGCGGCACGGCACGGCACGCCGAAAAAGCGGCCATACTCGCTACACAAGCAACAGATCATGCCGCCCAACAAGCCGAGGCGATGGCTCGGAAGGCCACCCGACTCGTCAACAGCAGGCTAGAGACATGACGGTGCGCAAAGTAGCCTTGGCTGCCTTAAACGCAAAGTCATAGACCGGCTTTACCAGCCCCTTATAAGGCCTGTCACAGGCCCCGTGCAGTGCACTGGCATGGGTCTTCAGGTGCAGCAGCACTTGGGCCACCGCCTCCATCTAAAGTGCCACCGTGGCGCTTTGCAGCGGAACTGACGGGTCAGCGCGAAATGGCGACGCTTGAGTGAGGCCGTAAACCCAAAGGTGCTGCCCATCCCAGGCGGGCTGTCAACACCGACTTCGCCCCCCATCAGGTGCGCCAGTCGTTGTGTGATGAAGAGACCCAACCCGGAGCCCTCATATTGGCGCGTGGTGGAGGCATCGAGCTGCTCAAAAGCCCGAAAAAAATTCTGAAAGTTCTCGGCAGAAATACCAACCCCAGCATCAACTACCTCAAAGCGCACGCGCAAGCCGTTGCCCGCCTCCTCCAGCAGCCGTACACGCAAGGTAATAGAGCCTTTTTCGGTGAACTTGGGGGCATTGCCGGCATAGCTGAGCAGCGCCTGGCGCAACCGCAACGGGTCAACGCGCACCCACAGGGGAACGTCGTCGGTATCAATGGCCAGGGTCAGCCCCTTGTCATGCACCGCCCTATTGAGGATGAAAGCGACCTTATCAAAAATAGAGGCCAGATGAAAGTCCGTACTTTCTAGCTGCAGCCGGCCCGCCTCGATGCGGGAGAGATCAAGCACCTCATTGATGATCGACAACAGATGCCGGTTGACTTCAACTTGCTGGCGCACCGTGTTGTCGGTACCAATCAAAAGATAACCAATGATGGCGTTGTCCTCGTCACGCAGTGCCGTGACCAACACCACGGCCGGGAAACGGCTACCGTCCTTGCAGATATAGATGAGTTCGTAAATATCTTCTATGCCGCGGGCCGCTTTGAACACCAACGCTTCAACGCCCAGACACGCGCCTGAAGTTCTTGTGGATCGGACAGATCAGCCGGGGGGGCCTGTGGTTAACCACCTCAGCGGCCATGTAGCCCAGCATGCGCTCGGCGCTCACATTAAAAATCTGGATCACGTCTTGGGCATCAGTGGCAATACTGGAGAAGTGAACGCTGTTGATGGTTACTTTTTAC
>JBLHZH010000029.1:0-13057 GCA_047629695.1 Rhodoferax sp. | reverse complement strand
CTCGCATGAACCTGCTGGAAGATTGTGGTCAGCAGGCGCGTGCCGTGGCTGATTTTTTTGATAACTTGAACGTACAGATGGACCGGATCCCGGCCTTCGTTCAACCTGATTTTGCCGATGAGGAGGAGAAGCAGATGGAATTAGCAGCATGAGCAACGTGCACCTAGAGCAATCCGTGCGTACCAATCTGGAGGAGTACTTCCGGGACCTAGGGGATTCCGATCCCGTCGGCATGTACAACATGGTCGTCAACGTGGTGGAAAAACCGCTGCTTGAAATTGTCATGCAGCACGCCGAAAACAACCAGTCCAAAGCCGCTCAGTGGCTGGGACTGAACCGCAATACCCTGCGTAAAAAATTGCTTGAACATCAACTGATTACTTAGCCAGCAGGAACACAACTACGTCTTCATTTAGTTATCGTTTTTGCGAGCGTAGCGCGGCAATCTAGGGGGCATAGACTGCTGCGGCCTGCGGCCTCGCAGAGACGACGGTACTTTGACTATTTCTAGATCCCCGAATCCTTTTATTTTTTAAAACCATGAACGCTCTAATTTCTGTCTCTGACAAAACCGGCATCGTTGAATTCGCTCAGGCGCTGCACGCGCTCGGCATCAAACTCCTGTCCACCGGCGGCACTGCCAAACTACTGGCGGCTGCCGGCCTACCCGTGACCGAAGTGGCTGAAGTCACCGGTTTTCCCGAAATGCTGGATGGTCGCGTCAAAACCCTGCACCCCAAGGTGCATGGCGGCCTGCTGGCCCGGCGTGACCTGCCCGAGCACATGGCGGCCATCAAGGCGCACGGTATTGACACCATCGATCTGTTGGTGGTCAATCTTTACCCGTTTGAGGCGACCGTGGCCAAGCCCGGTTGTACGCTCGAAGACGCGATTGAGAACATCGATATTGGTGGTCCGGCGATGGTACGCAGCGCCGCCAAGAACTGGAAAGATGTGGCAGTGTTGACCGATGCCTCGCAGTACACGCAGGTGCTGGCCGAGTTGACCGGCGGCGGTTTGACGCTTAAAACCAGGTTTGCCCTGTCGGTGGCGGCGTTCAACCGCATCAGCCAGTATGACGGCGCCATCAGCGACTATTTGTCATCAGTCAGCTTTAACGAAGGTAACAGTACGCCCACGCGTCAGTTGTTCCCCGCCCAAGCCAACAGCCAGTTCATCAAGCTGCAAGACCTGCGCTACGGAGAAAACCCGCACCAGAAAGCCGCTTTCTATCGCGACCTGTATCCAGCGCCCGGCTCCCTCGTGACCGCTGTTCAGTTGCACGGCAAGGAATTGAGCTTCAATAACATCGCCGACGCCGACGCCGCCTGGGAATGCGTCAAGAGCTTTGACGCCAACAAGGAAGCCGCCTGCGTCATCGTCAAGCATGCCAACCCCTGCGGGGTGGCGGTGGGTGCTGATCCGTTGGAGGCCTACAGCAAAGCGTTTCAGACCGATCCGACCTCTGCCTTTGGTGGCATCATTGCCCTCAATCGAACGCTGGATCAAGCGGCTGCGCTACAAATTTCAAAGCAATTTGTTGAAGTGCTGATGGCGCCTGATTTCACGCCCGAGGCGCTGGAAGTCTTCAAAACCAAGGTCAACGTGCGCATCCTGAAAATCAGCCTGCCTGTTGGCGGTGCAAGCGATTGGGACAACGGCCGCAATGCGATGGACGTTAAGCGCATTGGTTCTGGTTTGCTGATGCAAACTGCCGACAACCATGAGCTGACGCTGGCTGACCTCAAGGTCGTGACCAAGACACAGCCCACGGCACAGCAGTTGCAAGACTTGTTGTTCGCCTGGAACGTAGCCAAGTTCGTCAAGAGCAATGCCATTGTGTTCTGCAAAGACGGCATGACGATGGGCGTGGGCGCTGGTCAGATGAGCCGTCTGGATTCCGCCCGCATCGCCAGCATCAAGGCGCAACATGCCAACCTGTCGTTGAGCGGCACCGCCGTCGCCAGCGATGCCTTCTTTCCGTTCCGTGATGGTCTGGATGTGGTGGTGGACGCGGGGGCCGTCTGTGTTATTCAGCCCGGTGGTTCGATGCGCGACCAAGAGGTGATCGATGCCGCCAATGAACGCGGCGTGGCCATGGTGTTCAGCGGCGTGCGCCACTTCCGGCATTGACCCATGAGCGCGGTAGATCCGCGCTCATGGGTGCGCTTTTATTGCTTGAGCAACTTGAACACCTCGTGTGCGGCGGCTACGCTGGCGGCAATGTCTTCATCGGTATGGGCTGCACCGATAAAGCCGGCTTCAAACAGCGCCGGTGCCATATAGACACCGCGGTCCAGCAGACCATGGAATAACTGGTTAAAGCGGGCGCTGTCGCTCTTCATGACATCAGCGTACGTTTGGGGTAGGGCGTCGAGCAGAAAGTAGCCAAACATGCCGCCTTCGCTGTCGCTGCAAAAAGAAACACCTTCTTGGTGCGCGGCTTGGGTCAGGCCTTCCATGAGTAGGCGACTTTTGCGCGATAACTCATCGTAGAAGCCGGGCTTTTGAATCTCGCGCAAGGTCGCCAGTCCGCAGGCGGTGGCCACCGGGTTGCCCGACAGCGTGCCGGCCTGATATACAGCACCCAATGGTGCCAAGTGTTCCATGACCGCCCGTTTGGCGCCAAAAGCCGCCAGCGGCATGCCGCCGCCAATGACCTTGCCCATGACGGTCATGTCGGGCTCAAAGCCAGGAATGTCGCGTGCATAAACGCTTTGCGCGCCACCCAGGGCGACCCGGAAGCCGGTCATCACTTCGTCAAATATCAGCAGGGTGCCGTATTGGGTGCAGAGTTCACGGCAGCGCTTCATGAAGGGCACAGAGGCACGAACAAAGTTCATGTTGCCGCAGATGGGCTCAATCATTAGGCAGGCAATTTCATGGCCTTGCGTGGCAAAGACTTCTTCCAGTTGCCCAATGTGGTTGTAGTCGAGTACCAGCGTATGTTGCACCACTTCAGGCGGCACGCCGGCGCTGGTGGCGTTACCAAAAGTTGCCAGACCGGAGCCGGCCTTGACCAGCAGCGCGTCGGCGTGGCCGTGGTAGCAGCCTTCAAACTTGATGAGTTTGCTGCGACCGGTGGCGCCCCGCGCCAGGCGGATGGCGCTCATGGCGGCTTCGGTACCCGAGCTGACCAGGCGCACCATGTCCATGGACGGTACTAGGCGCAGGATTTCCTCAGCCAGTTCAACTTCACGTTCTGTCGGTGCGCCATAAGAGAAGCCTTCCAGTATTGCTTCCTGCACCGCTTTGACGACCGCCGAGTGGCCGTGGCCCAGAATCATGGGCCCCCAGGAGCCGATGTAGTCGATGTAACGCTGGTCGTTGGCGTCCCAAAAGTAGGCCCCTTGGGCACGCGTGACAAAACGAGGCGTACCGCCGACGGCCTTGAAGGCCCGGACCGGTGAGTTGACGCCGCCGGGAATGACCCGTTTGGCGCGTTCAAACAGGGTGTGGTTGTTGTCAGGGGTATGTGTCATGGGACGGATGCTCAAAAGAGGGGAAAGGGAAAGATTTGGACTGACTGATTTTCTTCTTCAGGCAGAATACTGCATATGCTGGCGTGTGGTGTGAAAACCGCGAAAAACGCTGAAATTTTTCAACGATTGCATTCTATTAGAAGGCCCTTTAAGCTGTGAGCGAAACCAAAACCTGGATGTGCCTGATTTGTGGCTGGATTTACGATGAAGCAACGGGTGATCCCGAACAGGGCGTGGCGGCGGGAACGCCGTGGGCTGATGTGCCCATCAACTGGACCTGCCCGGAGTGCGGTGCCCGTAAGGAAGATTTCGAGATGGTGCAGTTGTAAGTTCTTTTACGCTGGCGTTGCACCTTCGCGTTTGTTGAATGCCAGTGTGGGGAGCCCAGTCTTGTGACTACAACTGAATCAAGTTTTAAAGTTTTGGTGATTGATGACAGCAACACCATCCGGCGCAGTGCCGAAATCTTCCTGACGCAGGGCGGTCATGAGGTCGTACTGGCCGAAGATGGTTTCGATGCACTGGCCAAGGTCAGCGACTTTCAACCTCACCTTATTTTTTGTGACATTCTGATGCCCCGTCTGGATGGCTACCAGACCTGCGCCATCATTAAGCGCAACAGCCGCTTTGCCGGCGTGCCGGTTGTCATGCTGTCGTCGCGCGATGGTGTCTTTGACAAGGCGCGCGGGCGCATGATCGGGGCCCAAGATTATTTGACAAAACCGTTCACCAAAGATCAATTATTACAGGCTGTTTTGCAGTTTGCACCGCCTCAGGCTGATGTTTTTTGATGGCTATCCAACATGTTCTGGTGGTGGACGATTCGAAAACAGAGTTGATGTTCATGACCCATTTACTGCAAAAAAACGGCATGTCGGTGCGTACCGCCGAGGGGGCTGAGGAGGCTTTTCGCCAGCTCTCCGAGCAGCGACCTGATCTGATTCTCATGGATGTGGTGATGCCAGGACAAAACGGCTTTCAGTTGACCCGTCTGATCAGCCGCAGCCCCGAGTACGCTGGTATTCCGATCATCATGTGCAGCGGGAAAAGCCAAGAAACCGACCGCGTTTGGGGCTTGCGCCAGGGCGCGCGCGACTACATCACCAAGCCGGTTGATGTGGTCGAGTTGATGGGCAAGATCAAGGCGCTGGGTTGAGATCCCAGTCGCGACATGGCTAATCGGGAAGCACTCCGCGAACTCCAGGTCCGTTTGACGCGCCGCCTGCAGGCGGCGCGGGTCGACGATTTGACGGTGTCGTGGCTGGCGCTACAGGCGGGTGGTACCCGTTACCTCTTTCCCTTGGCGCAGTCGGGCGAGGTCGCACCTTTACCCGTTTTACAGGCGGTGCCTCATGTAAAGCCCTGGTTTCTGGGGGTGGCGAATCTGCGTGGTGCTTTATATGGTGTGATTGACTTGGCCTCCTTCATCGGGTGTGACGAGGCCGCCAGGCCTTCCCTGTCTGAGGCGCATGTCATCACGTTCAATCCGGGCCTGGCGCTCAATTGTGCCCTGCAGGTGGACACGCTGGTTGGACTGCGCCGGCGTGACGCGTTTGCGCACTCTTACGCCCCGGCGGCGGGTGCGCCGCCTTATTTTGGTCACTGCCTGACCGATCTCAATGGCGTGACCTGGCAGGAGGTTAAGCTGGCGTCATTGGCGCAACAACCTGAGTTTTTGAGCATCGGCGTAGCCTCCTGATCCTGGTTTTATGGCAGAAATTCAATCCATCACCATGCCGTTGCTAGGGCGGAAAAGTGTGCTCCAGCATCAGCGCCGGCTGTCGTTTTTGCTTGGTTTGGCACTGGTGGTGCTGGTAGCGGTCACGCTCTGGTCGCTCAGTCGCAGCCAGCGGGTGGCCAGCCAACTGGAGGCCACGGGGCAGTCCCTGGTGCAGTCGCAACGGCTGGCAAAGGCGGTTTCGCAGGCCTTGCGAGGCCGTGACCCGGCCTTCGCGGATGTGGCGCAGAGTGCGGGGGTGTTGGTCCGGTCGGTACGCGGTCTGACCACTGGAGATATCTCCATCGGCTTGTCAGCCCTGGGCGGAGCCTACCGGGCTGACCTTGAAAAAATAACGCCATTCATATTACAGGCTGAAAAAAATGCCGCCATGGTGCTGGCGCATCAGGTCATACTGACGCAGGTGGGGGCGGCGCTGCATCTGATCAACCGCCAGTCAGCCGACCTGCTGGAGAGGGTCGAGTCCGTGGCGGCCCTTAAATTGCAGCAACAAGTCTCCACTGCCGAGATGTTGGTGGTCGGTCGACTGGCGATGTTGACGCAGCGCATCGCCAAATCGGCCAATGAATTTCGCACTGTTGAAGGTGTCAGCCCGGCGGCGGTCTTCTTACTTGGTAAGGACCTGACCACCTTTAGTGAACTGGCGCAAGGCCTGCTGATTGGCAACCCTGAGCTGCGTTTGAGTCCAGTCAAAGACCCTGCAACCCGCGAACAGTTGCTGGCCCTGATCCAGCAGTTCGAGGCCTTGCAACTTGAGGCGAATGCTATTTTGGGCAATCTGCAAGGGCTGGTTTCAGCACGCGAGGCGCAAACAGCCTTGGTGACTGACAGCGAACCGCTGCGCCAGCAGCTGGAGGCGCTGCAAGGCCAGTTGTCATCTCAAAGCGGTCTGGGGTTGGGAGTGTTGTCGACTTTGGTGGGTGCGGTTTTATTGGCGTTGCTGTGCGCAGCCGGTTTGTCGTATGTCCAGTTGCAAGATAGCCGAAAACGCCAGGAGGCGGCCGAGGCGCAGCGCCTGCAAGCCGAACATCACGAGCAGGAGTCGACGCGGGCCAATGACGCCACGCAGGCCGCCATTTTGCGTTTGATGAATGAATTGCAGGTGGTTGCCGAAGGCAATCTGACACAACAAGCCACGGTCAGCGGGGACATCACTGGCGCTATTGCTGACTCCGTGAACTACACGGTTGAAGCTCTGCGTTCCCTGGTGGCTCATGTGCAAAGTACGGCGGCACGCGTGGCGCAGACCACGACCGAGGTCGATGTCACCTCCACTGGCTTGCTGGCGGCGGCTAACGTGCAATTGCATGAAATCCGAGAAACCGGCCGCGCGGTGGTGGACATGGCGTTGCGCATCATAGAAATGTCGGTGCAGGCCCAGGCGTCCGCTGCTGTGGCACGCCAATCGCTGAGCGCCGCTGAGGTCGGTGCCCAAGCGACGCAACACGCTATTGGTGGCATGAATGCGATCCGGGACCAGATTCAGGAGACGTCTCGACGCATCAAGCGTTTGGGCGAGTCGTCGCAGGAGATTGGTGAAATCACCGAACTGATTTCTGATATCACTGAACAGACCAATATACTGGCGCTGAATGCCGCTATTCAGGCCGCCTCGGCGGGCGAGGCTGGGCGCGGCTTCTCGGTGGTGGCTGAAGAAGTGCAGCGACTGGCCGAGCGCTCGGCTAATGCCGCACGTCAGATCGCAGCCCTGGTGAAGGCCATTCAACGTGACACTCAGGAGGCGGTAGGTGCCATGGCGCGCACTACCCAAGGTGTGGCGGAGGGCGTCAAGTTGTCAGATAACGCCGGTACTGCCCTGACTGAAATTGATCAGGTATCGCGTCGCTTGGCCGAACTGATTGAGCAGATATCAAGTTCAACTTCGCGCGAGGCCAGTCTGGCTAACGGGGTGGCAGCGAACATCCAGCATATTTTTGCCGTCACCGAACAGGCCGGCGAGGGCACCCGCGCTACCGCGGCGCAAGTACGCGCGCTCTCCACCATGACTGAAGAATTGCGCCAGTCGGTGGCGCGTTTCAAGATCGCCTGAGCCTCACCTATTGTTAATGCCCATCATCAGGAGTGGACGATTCCCATGCAAGCCCCAGCAGCCTTGACCGGCGACACTCAAATTGCGACCCAGGACTTGGGGCCTCTGGCCTGGGTGTTGGCACCGCTGCGTCAATCACTGACGGATGCCATGCAGGCCTTGCGTCGCTTTGTGGACGAAGTCGGCTTGGTACCTGATGCAGATCCGGTATCGCCTGATACCCGTCCACTACAGTTGGCCAGTCAGCAGCTGCATCAGGCCGCGGGTGCGTTGGACATGGTCGGACAGATCACGGCCACCAAGCTTTTGCGCGCGATGGAGGCCCTAACCCGAAAGTGGCAGCAAGAGCCTGGTTTATGCAGTCCGCAGGCGGTTAGCCAGGTTGAGCGCAGTAGTTTTGCGCTGGGCGACTATCTGGACGCTGTGCTGAAGGGCCAGGCCAGCTCCGCCGTAGTCTTGTTCCCCCAGTACCGCGACCTGCTGGCGCTGCTTGGGGAGACGCCTGGACACCCGGCTGATCTGTGGCCTGGGGCCCAGGGCCTGATCGATGTGGTGTTGCCGGAGAAGGCCCCTGCACTGGCTTATGACACTGGGGTTCGAGTACGGCTGGACAGGCTGGTTCTGAAGGTCGTTAAATCGGGTGATGTCGCCGCCGCCCAGGTGCTGTGCGATATCAGTTTGGGGTTCTCAGCCGCACAGGAGGAGCTGGAGGCGCGTGTTTTCTGGAAAATTTCGGCCGCTTACTTCCAGGCGGTGTCGCTGGGACTGTGCGCGACAGATGTCTACGGCAAGCGGGCTGCGTCACGCATTCTTCTGGCCTCCAGAGCCCTGGCGCGTGGTGAGCCGGGTCTGCCCGAGCGGCTGCTGCAGGATCTGCTGTTTTTCTGTGCCCAGGCGGTGCCGGCGACACCGGCCCAGGCGCCGGTGCTGGCTGCTGTGCGTGCCGCTTACGCGCTGGATGAGAAGCCGGCCGTTGATTACGCGAAGCTGCAGTTTGGCCGTTTTGATCCCGTGCTGCTGCAGCAGGCCCGCCAACGCCTGGCGCTAGCCACTGAGACCTGGTCGGCGCTGGCCAGCGGCGACATCAATCTGTTGCCGGTGGTGAGCGTGCATTTCAGCCAGGTGACCGATGTAGTCTTGCAATTACACCCCGAGAGTGCTGATCTGGTACGGGCCTTGACGCAGGCCATCGAGAGCACGACTCGTTCTGGTGATGTGCCGACACCGGCTCTGGCCATGGAGGTCGCCACCGCTGTGCTCTATCTGGTAGCTGCCTGTAACGAGCCGGATCCGACCGATGCGCTGCAGGTGCAACGCAGCGCCAGTCTGGCGCAGCGCCTGATACAGGTCAACGCGGGTGGGCCTACGCAGCCGCTGGAAGACTGGATGGACTCGCTGTATCGTCGTATCAGCGACCGCGAGATGATGACCAGCGTGGTCGAAGAGTTGCGCCTGACGTTGGCCCGTATAGAAAAATCGCTCGACGTGTTTTTTGGTGACCCGTTCAATCCTGTGTTGCTGCACGAAGTTCCCGCTCAGTTGATCCAGATCCGAGGGGTATTCTCGGTGCTGGGCCTGGCGCAAGCCGCCATGGCGGCGTGGCGCATGCATACGCAGGTTGAAGCCTTCCTATCCGGCGACTTACCGATGGCGTCGGAGCGTCCGGCGGTGTTCGCAAAATTGGGCAATAGTCTGTGCACGCTGGGATTTTTGACGGACATGCTGAGCTACCAGTATGCGTTGGCCAAAAAGATGTTTATCTACGACGAGGAACTGGCCGAGTTCCGGCCGCTCAAGGGGCATCAGCTGTTGGGCGCAGTCGCTTCGCCAGCTGACACTGACAGTGATGCTGATGCTGATGCTGATGCTGATACGTTAACGGTTCAAAGCCCGCCGTCTGTCTCGGATTTTGAGGATGCCGATCGGACGGCGCTGGACCACGAAGAGCAGATCCGGGTGATTGGCAACCTGCGTATTGAGATACCGCTTTACAACATTTATCTGAACGAGGTTGACGAATGGTCGCGTCGCCTGCTTACCGAGCTGAGTGAGTGGGCTCTGGAGTTGCCGCGACCGGTGTTTGACAGCACGGTCGCTTTGGCCCACGCTCTCGCCGGCAGTTCGGCGACCGTAGGCTTTATGGCCTTGTCCGAAATTGCCCACTTGTTGGAGCAGGCCTTGCTGCATGAACAGTTACATGGGCCGTGCGAGCCGGCACAGGTTGAGGTATTTGTGGCGGCGACAGAAGAGATTCGGCGTCTGTTGCACCAATTCGCTGCTGGCTTTCTCAAGTTGCCTGATCCCCAATTACTGGCGGCATTGAAAGCCAGTCTGGCGACTGAAACCTTGGCTGCAGCACCGGGGGGCGTTGGTATCCAAAAACAGGTGATGCTCAGCACACTGGATGTCGATCTTTTTCCTATTTTTGAAGAAGAGGCGTTTGAACTCTTGCCACAATTAGGGGGAGCCCTGCGGCAATGGGCGGCGCGTCCGGACAATCGGAGTGCCTGCAACGAGGCGCTACGTGTTTTACATACGCTCAAAGGCAGCGCCCGCCTCGCTGGTGCCATGCACCTGGGCGACATGACACACGACCTCGAGTCGACCATTGAGGCGCTGGGCACCAACCCTTTGCAGGCATCCGAACTACCCCCCTTACTAATCCGTTTTGATGCGATACAGGCCGAGTTTGATCGCTTACGTCGCACGCCTGCGCAGGCCCTGCAGTTGCCCGAAGTGGCGACGATGGTTGATCCCGTGACAGCTGAAGTCACGCCACCGTTGGCGCTTTCCCTTGTCGCGCCTACGGTGCGTGTGTCCTCGAAATTGCTGGACCGGCTGCTCAATCAGACCGGCGAGGTGATGGCGACGCGCACGCGGCTGAGCGCCCATGTGAGTCAGGTGCGCAGCTTGATGGCTGACATGAATGGCAATCTGGATCGCCTGCGGCAGCAATTGCAGGACTTGAGTCTGCAGGCCGATACGCCAATGGCGTCCCCGCTGGCCGCGACTTTTGGCGCCGTGGTCGACGCTGATTTGTTTGAGTTTGATCGCCGTACACAAGTGCTGGAGCTGACCCGAATTGTGACCGAGTCGGTGCACGATGTGGCCACGGTGCAGCGCAGCCTGCAACAGGCTGTGACTGGCGCCGAGGATGAGCTGGTGGCCCAGGCGCGATTGGCGCGCGGGCTGCAGCGTGACTTGTTGCGCACTCGCATGGTGGCGTTTGAGAGCTTGGCGGAACGCCTGCACGCCGTAGTGCGCCAGGTGGCTCAGGAGGTTGACAAAGAGGTCAAGCTTGATATTCAGGGCGGCGCACTGGAGGTTGACCGGGGCGTGCTGGCGCGCATGGTACCTGTTTTTGAGCATTTGCTGCGCAATGCCGTGGTGCACGGTCTCGAAGAGCCGGCGCAGCGTAGCGCTGTCGGCAAGCTGGTAGCCTGCACTCTTACCCTCAGCCTGCAGCAACAGGGCAACGAGGTGAGTCTGACCTTCAGTGACGATGGGGCCGGGCTCGATCTGGGTCTGGTGCGTGAAAAGGCCCGTGCCGCCGGCCTGCTGGCAGACGCCCGCGAGGTGACGGATGGCGAGGCTGCCGACTTGATCTTTGCCCCTGGCCTGTCCACGGCCGGGCAAGTAACGACGCTGGCGGGCCGGGGCATTGGCCTGGATGTCGTTCGTACCGAGGTCAACGTTTTGGGCGGACGCATTGACGTCTCGACAACCCGTGGACAGGGAACCCGCTTTACGCTGTTGTTGCCGCTCACCACGGCTATCACTCAGGTGGTGATGTTGCGCATGGGCGCGCAAGTGGTGGGCGTACCGGCGACGCTGGTGGAGCGGGTTTGCCGGGTGCCCGTCGCCACGCTGGCGAAGGCGTACCAGAGCCAGGTGTTTGAGTTTGAGGGCGAGTCCGCACCATTTTTCTGGATCGGCGCTTTGTTGCAGGCTGGTTTCAACAGTACCGGGACGAAAGCAAAAACTTGCCCAGTCGCAGTTTTTCGCAGCGCCGGTCAGCGCGTTGCCCTGCATGTGGATGAGGTGCTGGGGAATCAGGAGGTGGTGCTTAAAAACCTCGGTCCACAGTTGTCGCGTTTGCCGGGGTTGACGGGCTTGTCGGTGCTGGCCTCTGGCGCGGCAGTGTTGATTTACAACCCGGTTGCGCTGGCCGTGGTGTATGGCGAGCAGGCGCGCCAGCGACAGTCGCTGGCAGACGCCGCTGGTGTGACTTCTGCGGCCGCGCTGACGCCGTTGACTGGTTTGCTGACCAAGGAGCAGGAAGCGCCCTTGGTACTGGTGGTGGATGACTCGGTCACGGTGCGCCATGTCCTGGGGCGCCTGCTCAAGCGCGAGGGCTACCGCGTGGCGTTGGCGGCTGACGGCGTGCAGGCGCTGGCCAGTTTGCAAGAGGAGACGCCGGCGTTGGTGTTGTCAGACATTGAAATGCCCAGTATGGGTGGTTTCGAGTTGCTGCGCCAGATCCGGAGCGATGCTCGCTGGCAGGCGCTGCCCGTCATCATACTGAGCGCCCGCCTGGCCGAAAAGCACCGGATCCAGGCGCGTGAGCTGGGGGTCAACCATTATCTGTGTAAGCCCTACGCCGAAGAGGAGTTGCTCGGGCTGGTGCGGCTCTACAGTAACTTTTTGACCACGCCGTAGCGCGCTAGCGTGCGGGCCCGTGCCACGTCATGCGCGACGATCGGCAGCGGGTAGTTCTGGCCCAGCGTCACGCCCGCCATCTGGAGTTCCAGTGGTTTGGCAGTCCAGGGAGCGTGCAGGACTTTATTGGGCAACTGAGCCAGTTGTGGCAGGTAGCGGCGGATGAACTTGCCCTCGGCGTCAAACTTTTCGCTTTGACTGACCGGGTTGAAGATTCGAAAGTAGGGTTGCGCGTCGCAGCCGCTTGAACTGACCCATTGCCAGCCGCCGTTGTTGGCAGACAAGTCAAAGTCGTTGAGGTGTTGGGCAAAGTAGCGCTCACCCCAGCGCCAGTCAAGCCCCAGATCTTTCACTAGAAAACTGCCCACCACCATGCGCAGGCGGTTATGCATATAGCCAGTCTGGTTGATTTGCGCCATGGCGGCATCCACCAGCGGATAGCCGGTACGACCTTCGCACCAAGCCTGAAACAGCTGTTCGGCCTGCGGGCCTTGCTCCCAGGCAATGGCGTCGTATTCGGGCTTGAAGGCACCCTGAGCCACGCGCGGAAAGTTGGCCAGAATCTGAAAATAAAAATCACGCCAAATCAATTCGCTGAGCCAGACCGCCGCCCCCTGGCTGCCCTGACTCTGCCGTTGTAAGGCAGTTGCCACCAGTTGGCGGATCGAGACCGTACCAAAACGCAAATGTACGCCTAGGTAGCTGGGCCCCTTGACCGCCGGAAAATTTCGGGCTTCATCGTACTGGTCCATGCGCTCAAAGAAATTTTCAAAAAGCTGGTGCCCACCGGCAGCGCCGGTGGGTATCTTGAGCGCACTCAGGTTGGTTTTCTCAAAGCCAATGGCGGCCAGACTCGGTACGCCCTGGCGCAGTGCCATAGGTCGGGGCGCCAGCGCCGCGGCCAGTGGGGCCGCCTCATGGCTGTGTAAGTGCTGCGGCGTTACGCTGGCCAACCAGTTGTTTTTATAGGGCGTGAAAACGCCGTAGGGGGTGCCGGTTTTGGTCAAAATTTCCCGACCTTCAAACACCACATGGTCTTTGCAGGTGTGCAGTGCCATGCCGGCGTCGGTCAGTGCGTGCTTCAAGGTGGCGTCGCGCGCCATGGCCTGTGGTTCGTAGTCATGGGCG